>ONIJ01000052.1 GCA_900317875.1 uncultured Eubacteriales bacterium | reverse complement strand
GTCGTCGATTGCCCGGCGCACATCGCTCAGCAGGCGGCGGTCGCGCAGCTCGCGGTCGCGCATTTTGTCGTCGAACACGATTATTCCGCCGCTGTAGTTTCCGCGCGCCATATTGCACGCCATGTGAGCGCGGTCAAATTGCTGCTGCGGCGCAACGTCCTTCTGCCAAGGCATAACGCCCATTCGCAGTCTGATGTTCGCATCCTGTCCGAGCTCGTCCATTCTGTTGTTCAGCCGGTCGAGCAGCTCCTGGTAATTGTCGGTGTGTTCGCAGTAAAGCGCGAACCTGTCTCCGCCTATTCTCGCGGGGATGCCGTCGGTTTCGCCGATATAGGCGCGGATCTCATCTCCGATTGTGCGGAGAACCAAATCTCCGAAATCGCGTCCCTTCATTGCGTTTACATTGTGGAAGCGCTCGATATTTATCAGAATCGCGTCCATCGGGCGGTCGGAATGCTCGCGGTAGAAGCGTTTGACATACGCAAAGAAGTAGTTTCTCGCATAAAGCCCCGTGAGCGCGTCGGTTTCGGTCGCAGTGATAAGCTGCTGCCCTTTCTTCGCCTTTTGCTGAGCTTTTACGCTCCTGAGGACCAGAGCCATAATTATCAGGGCGATCGCGGCGGCGATCGCGAATATCACTGCCATATGCTCCTTTAAAAAATCCGTGATACCCGTTTTGACATTTTCGGTTGAGTAATAGGTCAGCGCCGCGTTGGCAACGGAGCTCGGAATATGGGTGGTTATTCTTGAAAGGATCGAGAAAAGTTCCGTCTGCCCGCTGCAGACCGCAAAGCTGTAGTCCATACTAACGCCCGTGGAAACGGTGGTGAGGTGCAGCTTTTCACATTGCTTTGAAATATTGTTGAAGCGGTAGTTGCTTATTATCACGCAGTCGGCTTCTTCGTTCGAGACCGCTTCAAGGCATTTTGAGGTGTCCTTGTAGTGCTTTGTTTCCCAGCCGGGGAAGTTGTCTATCAGAAAATAGTCGTAGTTTGGATTGCCCTCGTTGACGGCTACGGTTTTCTTCTCCTGATAAACAAAGGATTTTTGCTCCGATTTACGGACAACCGCGTACATCTCCGACCTCATCAGCGGCGGAGACATAATCAAATCGAGCGTTTCGGCGTCGTTAGCCGTGAAGTTTGCGGGAAACACGCAGTCGATCTCGCCCTCTTTCATTGCCTCGATCGCCTCGGAAACCGTGGGATATGACACGGGCTCAAATTCGATATTGGTATCGAGGCTGGTTGAGGCAAATTCGAGATAATCCTTGAGCGCGCCCGTCAGCTTTCCGTCTTTGTCGCGGGCGCAGAACGCCATATAATTGTCCTGATAGCCCACGCGGATAGCGCCGTGGTTCTCGAGCCACGCCTTTTCGCTTTCGGGCACGTTTACGATCGAGCTTGAATTATGATAGTATTTTTCATACATATCCTCGTTGAAGAAGCGGTTTTCGTCGTGCAGGCGCGTCATAGCCGCGTTGAGCTCCCTGAGCAAATCTCTGCGTTCCTTGCTGACGGCAAAGTAAAAATCAGAGGAACCCATTCTGCAAATGGGAATATTCTTATTAAGATCGTCGTAGGTGTCGATTCCGAGATAGGCGTCTATCGCGCCGCTGTTGAGCAGCTGCATTATCTCGTCGCCCGACTCGGTCACCTCGACGACCTGAGAATTCAACCCGTGCAGCTTGATCCAGTCTTTCAGGAGCTTGATCTGGATGCTGCCCTTTGTTACTCCTATCTTCTTGCCGTTCAGCGCGAAGTAGTTGTCGGCGCGGATCTCCCTGTTATCCCTGGACACAAAAAGATAGTATTCCTCGGTGCCCATCGGCAAATCCGTAAAATACATCTTTTCCGCGCGTTCCTCGGTGAAGGAAACGTCGCTCATCAGGTCGATTTTGCCCTCGGAGAGCATTTGCAGCAAATCCGACCAGCTTCCCTCGACATACTCGTAGTCCCAGCCGGTGTAGGCGGCGATTTTACGCTGGTACTCATACGCATAGCCCGAGCGCCTGCCGAACCGATCCATAGTGTTGAAGGGCGATTTGTACCATCCGACGCGCACGACCTTGCGCTCTGTCTTTTCGGCGCGGACAGGCAGAGCTGTAACCGAAGTAAGTATTAACAACAGAATCAGCAGAAGCGATGTTTTTCGTGCGGCTGCGTATGTTGATCTGTTTCGTTTTTTCATATGCCTCTCTCCTGTGCGCGGGATTTCAAAAGTCGGAAAAACCGATAATTATTCATAATAATTTTAACATATTTCACATATTTTCCAAGGTTTTTTAACAACAAAAATCTGCATTTAGTCCAACTCCGAATTGCTTCTGACAAGTTTTTGCCGCAAGCCGGCAATAATATTTTTATAAAAACGGCAGGGCTCTGCTCGTTTCCCTGTCGGGATCAAGCAAAGCCCTGTTTAAGTTTTATTCGGTTTATAAATCACTCCAGCTCGCCGAGCATTTGAGCGGGATTTTCGGCAGCCTTCACCTTGCCGAAGGCTTTGATGATCACGCCGTTTTCATCGATCAGGTAGGTGGTGCGCACCACGCCCATACTCACCTTGCCGTAGAGCTTTTTCTCCTTCCACACGTCGTAAGCCTGCAAAACCTTTTTTTCGGTGTCGGAGAGCAGCGTGAAGGGCAATCCGTACTTTTCTTCAAATTTTTTGTGAGAAGCCACCGTGTCCTTGCTGACGCCGATGACCGCCGCCCCTTTTTCGCGGAAATGCGGATAGAGCTCGCCGAAGGCGCACGCCTGCTTGGTACAGCCTGCGGTCATATCCTTGGGATAAAAATATAAAATCACCTTTTGTCCACTGTAATCCGAAAGGGATCTCATTTCGCCGTTCTGATCCTGCAGCGCGAATTCGGGCGCAATTGTGCCGATCGTCAACATTAATTTCACCTCCGATTGCTCTTTATTATTTATAATAATAACAAAAATGTATGGATTTGTCTACCGTTCTTTGCCCCGGTTGCAGTTGAACACCGCGAAAAAAAGTAGTATAATCAATGAGGTGATAATATGGACAAGGTAAAAAAGGTTGTTTCTCACAACGCCGTGCGCGTTCGGCAGTATGCGTTTTCGTTTATTAAGTGGATTCTTTTTGCCGCTCTGACGGGAATACTCGGAGGCGGCGTCGGCACTGCGTTCAGATATACGATCGACTATGTTACGGGTTTGAGAACGGACATTCCGTGGCTGTACTTTCTTTTGCCGCTCGGCGGTCTGGTGATAGCGTTTTTGTACCGCGTTACAAAGCTGTCGGGACACGCCGACACAAACCTTATAATAAATTCCGTGCGCACTGACGGCAAGCTTCCGTTTTTGCTCGCGCCGGTTATTTTCATTTCGACCGCGCTGACTCATCTTTTCGGCGGCTCAGCGGGACGAGAGGGTGCGGCGCTGCAGCTCGGCGGCACCATAGGCAGCTTTATCGGCAGGATCTTCCGCCTGAACGAGCAGGATATGCATATGGCGATTATGTGCGGAATGAGCGGACTTTTTTCGGCGCTGTTCGGCACTCCGCTGACGGCGGCGATTTTCGCGATGGAGGTGATCTCCGTCGGCGTTATGTACTACAGCTCATTTGTGCCGTGTATGGTTTCGGCGCTGACGGCGTTTTGGATCACCGGTTTGTCCGGGCTCAAGCCCACGGTTTTCACCCTGAGCAAAATTCCTTCGCTCGAAATCACAAACGTCCTGCTGACGGCGGTTATCGGAATAGGCTGCGCTCTGGTGAGCATAGCTTTTTGCCTTGCCCTGGAGCACACGCACAAGCTCGCTGCAAAATACCTGAAAAACGAGTATCTCAGACTGCTTATCGGCGGCACGGTGATTGTTGTTATGACATTTTTCATCGGCACAAGATATTCCGGAGCGGGCACCGACACGATCTCGCGCACGCTTGCGGGAGATGCGGTTCTCCCCTATGATTTCATTCTGAAAATCATCTTCACAGCCATAACGATCGGCTTCGGCTACAAGGGCGGCGAGATCATTCCGACGATCTTCATCGGCGCCACCTTCGGCTCGCTCGTCGGAGGACTGATCGGACTTCCGCCCGCTTTTTCGGCTGCGGTCGGAATGATAGCTCTGTTCTGCGCGGTCGTCAACTGCCCGATCGCCTCGATAATCCTCTCGGTTGAGATGTTCGGCTCGGAAGGTCTGGTTCTATTCGCGGTCGCGGTTTGTATCAGCTTTATGCTGTCGGGCTACTACGGACTTTACACCGGTCAGAAAATCATCTACTCAAAGCGCAGGACAAGATTCATCAACAGAAACGTTAAGTAACGCGCATACAATCCGAGAATTTAAAATACAACTGCAGCGGCAGCCCCGTTAAGGAGCTGCCGCTTTTTTCTTGTGCATCTATGTAAAACTTCCAACAAACTCAGTTTCTTACGATCTCGATCCAGAACAGGGAAGAAGTCCAGGGGTTGTATCTGTGGATCCTGTAAGCTCCGGTGTCATAGCTGAAGATATTCTCGGTGTGGTTGTAGCCATTCTTAGTGTAGATCTTAACGATGTCGAGAGTTTTGTCGGTTGTGGGGCTTGTCACTCCGATTCTGGAGTTGGGATCGATGTCGTCGAAAATCTTGAACACGCACTTTGATGTTGTGTTCTCGCCGAGGAAAGCATTTGAGCTGGTGCCGTTTGTAAGATTGTTGTTGGTGATGATGATAAGTCCGCTGATTTCGGGATCGCAGGATGAACCTGCACCCTTGCTTGCATACAATCCGCCGCCGGCAACGCCCGCCTTGTTGTTTTTGATTTCAACGTTATTGAGTCTGAGATAGTTCATCGAATCGCAGTAGATCGCGCCGCCCTTGCCGTATGCAGTGTTGCCGCTGAATTTGCAGTTGCTGACTTTGAGAACGCAGCAGAAGTCGGATCCTTTGTAATCGAAGCAGATCGCGCCGCCGTTGCTTCTCACAATGTTGTTTATGAAGGTGCAGCGATCGACTGTCATATCGTCCTTTGAGAAGATCGCGCCGCCGTTTTCGGCTGAATTGCCCTCGAACACGCTGTTGGTTACAGTTATGCCTCTGACTTGGTTCCAAATCGCCGAACCGCTGTTGTTCCTGAAGATACAGTTATCGACTGTCGCTTTGCCGTCTACAATTCTGACACCGGAATCAGACGCGTCTTTTACGACGATGTTGTTGACATTGACGTAGCCGTTGTTGACGAGTATTCCGCTCACGGAGCCCTGCTTCTTTGCGGAGTCCGTTACATTGAGGTTTG
>ONIJ01000053.1 GCA_900317875.1 uncultured Eubacteriales bacterium | reverse complement strand
TTTTTTAGGGTGACGTGTCCCGATTCGATGCGCGACATATCGAGGATGTCGTTGATGAGGTTGAGCAGATGATTAGCCGAAACCCCGATTTTTTCAAGATTTGAGCGGGTTTCCGGAGAGAGATCGGGATCGCGCAGAGCAATAAGATCAAGACCGATGATGGCGTTCATCGGAGTTCTGATTTCGTGGCTCATATTTGAAAGGAAGGTGGTTTTCGCCTTGCTGGATTCCTCGGCGGCGGAGAGCGCCTGACTGAGGGTACGGTTCCTAATCATCGTTTCACGGGTTTCCCTGTCGACATCGGAGATACACAGGCTGACCTCGTGAACCTTGTCGTCGGTATGGTTGATTTCCGCGATCCTTATCATCTCATAGGTTTCTGACCGTTTCTGCTGGCGAGATAATGGAAGGTCATTACGTTGCCGTTGCCCAGCTCCTTGAGGATTCCGTCTCGGTTGAACACGCGTATAAATTCGTCCCTGTACTCCTTCTTTACGTACTTTTTTGCATAGCGCCTGAACGCCTTGCTGAACGTGAAGGTATCGCCCTCGCGCAGACTTTCGTCGTTGTCACAGAGCGAACGGAAGCAAAGTCCCTCGTCCTTGTCGAGATTTACGTAGTAAACTCCGCGGTAATCCGAGGCGAGCGCGGCTATCATATTTCTTTCTTTGGTGTTGAGGTGATTGATGTATCTGAAAAGCTCGTCGCGGTTTGTGCGGATCCCCTTTTCGAGCATATCGATGTCGATCGCCTTTTTCTTGCCTTTTTCGGATTCGGTAGCCGAGGGCTCGGCGTCCTGTTCGGAATCCTGTGACAGCTCGAGCTCCGAGGTGAGCTTTCCAACCTCAGCCGAGAGATCCGTAAGCTCGGTATTTACAAGTCTGAAACGCTTGCGGATACGGTAGGTGATCAGCAAAACGCTTACCGCGCCGATAATCAGCGAGAGAACGCTGCTCAGAACAACTGTTAATACGGCGCTTCTTATCTGCGCGTCGTACCAGTCGGCGTCGAAATCGACCGCAACAACGCCCGCAATTTTACCGTTTTTGTCAAAAACAGGGCTGTAGGCGCTGTAGAATCTTCCCCATCTGTCCTGATACGGCTCGTCGTCCACCGCTGCTTGTCCGGCAAACGCCTTCTCGAGTGCCTTTGTGCGGACAACAGGCTCGCCGAACTCGCCCTGGTCGTCAATTGTAGGGTCAACGCTGAACACAAAGTCGCCGTCATCGTTCTTTGTAATGCAGTAGATGTAGCTGAGGTCGATATTATCCTGATAAACGAGGAGCTCGTCGGTGATAAGCTGGTAATCATCGTTCCAGACATCCTCCTCTGTAAGCGAACCGAGCACGTCGCCGTCAAGACTGGCGGCGGCGGTGTTGGAAATGTCGAGCATTCTCTGATGGATGAGAGTTTTCATTGTGTTGCCCGACTAACGTGTCATCAATACGCCCAGAATAATATTTGCAGCCAAAAGCAGCAGGGATATGATCAGAAAAGCCTGCGTACCCATTCCGATTTTTCTTTTCATTTTTAACACCTAAAGAAAACAAATTAATAATATTTTTGCATATTTTTATCGTATCACAACAGACAACTGATTGCAAGAACTTTTTATGATTTATTAATAGTTTTTAGCGAAACAGCCAAGTTGTTTTATGGTTGTTGACTGAAAGAAAGATTTTTGTTATAATTATTTTTGAAACCTGAGCTTAAAGGTATTACCGGCAAATTCTGCTGTAAAAACAAAAAAGAGTCTAACAAACAATAACCGAGAAAGGCGGTGACAGAATGGAGCTTTCACAGGTTCAAAGGGTTTGGATAAGGCTGATCGCCTGCGCGGTAAACGGAGAAAAGCCCGAGCCGGAGCAGATAAAAACAATTACTCCCCCGTCGCTTTACGAACTTGCCGATAATCATTCTATGCTGTCGGTCACGGCGATGGCGCTGGAATCAGCGGGAATCACCGAACATAACTTCAATCAGGCAAAAACCAAGGCGCTGCGCAAGCTGGGACTTTTTGATATTGAGCGCAAAGCGATCTTCAGAGAGCTTGAAGCCGCGGGAATACGGCACTGTCCGCTGAAAGGGATTATTCTTAAGGACTATTACCCCGAATTCGGAATGCGCGAGATGACCGACAACGACATACTCTGCGACGCTGAGCGTATGGAAGAAATAAGAGAGATAATGGAGCGGCTCGGCTACACCTGCGAGAGCTTCGGCGAGGAGAACCACGACGTATACTCAAAGCCGCCCTGCCTTGAATTTGAAATGCACCGCAGTCTTTTTAACAAAGAAAAAACTCCGCTGTATTACGAATATTACTCGGATGTTTTCAGCAGGCTTAAACATATCGGCGGCTGCGAATACCGCTTTTCCGATGAGGATTTTTACATCTATCTGATCGCGCACGAGTACAAGCATTTCTCCTTCAACGGAACCGGGATGCGCTCTCTGCTGGACGTTTACGTATTTCTGAGGGCTTGCCCTCAGCTCGATCGCGGCTGCATTGACCGCGAGCTTGAAAAGCTGAATCTCAGCGAATTTGAAGAAAGCAACCGCACGCTTGCGTTTAAGGTATTTACGGGCGAAAAGCTCAGCGATGACGAAACCGAGGAGCTGATGATTTATCTCGACTCAACGCTCTAAGGATCCGAGGAACGCGGCAGATTCAACAAAATCGTAAGACAGCTTGAAGGCGAAGATAAATCCGGCGTTAAGGCGAAGTATTTTCTCAAGCGCTTCTTCCTCTCAGGCGAGGAATTGCAGAAAAACTACCCCTTCTTCTACAAACACAAGGCGCTCCTTCCCGTTTTGTACGTCTACCGCCCCGTTAAGGGAGCAATCAAACGTCCGAAAGGAATAATCAAGGACGCAAAAACCGTTATCAAATATAAAAAGTGATCTTCCGATTTGTAATACAATAAGCAATAAATCACCCGACAAAAAGGCCCGCAGTTTGTTCCTGCGGGCCGATTTTTATACAATTATCAATTTCAAAAACACATCAGCATAGAAGCGTAACGTTCCCGTTTACGGAACGAAACTGTCAGGAATGCTGTTTTCAGAACGTTATGGCTTTTCCCGACGACCACGGACCGTAAGTTTTGGAGCTGCCGCTTTGCTTGTATGCCTTTATCCAGTAGTGATACTTTTTACCGGATTTGAGGTTGTAATCATCATACGAGGTCTTGCCGCCGACAACATCGATAAATGTGTAGCTCTCATCCTCGTAATTGTACTTGCTGATAATATATCCGCTTGCGCCTGATACCGCCGTCCATTTTAAGGACGCCCATTTACTATAGCCTGTCAGGCTCGTAAAGACCGGCGTGCCGATACTCGCGGTTTCAAGCGGTATGAATCTCAGGGTAGAAACAGAGGAATAGGTGCCCTGTGCGTCGTCGAAAAGCGGAAGCACCTGGAAATTGTAGGTGACGCCGAAATCGACATTGAGCAAAGCAAAATAGGTGTTTTTGGTGTCGGTATGATTCCAGCCCGGCGCTCCGTTCACCTTGTAGAACGCCCTGTATCCCGTGGCGCCGCTTATTGAGCTCCACTCCATACGAATGCCGTTTGATTTGTTGGAAACCGTAAGCACGGGCTTTTCGGTTGAAATTTTGGCAAAGGTTATGCCTGCGACATTTGAGTACGTTCCTTTTGCACTGCCGAACATAGGAAGCACCTGGAAATAATACTTAGTTCCCGAAACCGCGCTCAGGAAAGGATAAAAGGTGTTGGCTGTAGTGGTTGACGACCAGCCTTTGTCGGACTCTTTGCGGTAATAGAATACATAGGACGTTGCGCCGGCAACCGAGCTCCATTCAGCTCGAATGCCGTTAGATTTGTTGGAAACCGTAAGCACGGGTTTTTCGGTCGAAATATTAGCAAAGGTTATGCCTGCTACATTTGAGTACGTTCCTTTTGCGCTGCCAAACATAGGAAGCACCTGGAAATAATACTTAGTTCCCGAAACCGCGCTCAGGAAAGGATAATAGGTGTTGGTTGTAGTGGTTGACGACCAGCCTTTGTCGGACTCTTTGCGGTAATAGAACACATAGGATGTTGCGCCTGCAACCGAGCTCCATTCGGCTCGAATACCGTTTGATTTGTTAGATACGGTAAGCGTGGGCTTTACGCTCATTTGGGAGGTTGTGAATGTGATAGACTTAGCCGTGGAATAAGGCCCCAGAATGTCGCTCTGCCCTACCGGGAAAATCTGCATAAAGTATTTTCTGCCCGGCACTGTGTTAAGCATAGAATAGCTCGTGCCTGTGGTGTGCGTGTAGGACCATCCGCTGTCAAGCTCACTTTTGTAGTAAACCCTGTATTTCAACGCTCCTTTAACGCTGTTCCATTCACCTCGAATGCTGCTTGATTTATTAGAGAGCGTCAGCGTCGGCGCAGTCATAGTTACAACTGATTTTCCTGCCGAATATGATCCGAAGGTGCTGTTGTTGAGCGCCTGAACCTGATAGATGTATTTCACACCCGCAGTGACATTGTTCTCGGTGAAGCTGGTTCCTGTGGTTGTGTAATATGTGTAGCCGCTTTGTCCCGTTTTTATGCTGGCGATCTTATATTTTGTGGCGTTGCTCGAGGCGCTCCATTTCAGCGTGTTGCTGCTGCCGTTATAGCTGAGACTTGTAATCGTGGGCTTTGAGGGAACTTTGGGTTTAACTACTGTAATATAAATCTCATGGGTAAACGAATGATACTTAAGATCGATAGTGTCAAAAGCGAAAAACTCATATTTAAAATATGCTTTTCCTTCGCGGAGCCCTTTAATATCACAAACATAAAGATTCTTGAAAGGGTCTACTTTCGGACTACAAAAGATAATGTCATTATTTCCCTAAACTGTCGGCGTAATACTAAGATCATTTTTTCTGTAAGTAGTGCCCCAGGAATATTTGACGTTAAACGTCTCCCCTATAGTTATTGTTTTGAACTCTGTTTCTGTCGGCCAGTAAACGATCGCCGCAGCGCTCAATGTAGTGAACGACACCGCAATCGTACCGAATACCATTATCATTGTCAGAAAAAGTGCAATTGATTTTAAGGATTTTTTCATAACTGCTCCTCCTACTCAAAAAATATTTCTATTTTTGTATTCAATTCGATGATGATATACTGCTATACTTGTATTATAGCATAACATTCAGCTATAATCAATACTTTTTTTTGCAGTTGTTTATTATTTTTAGCGAGTTCTACACTTGTTATTTATTTCAAAACCCAAAAAAAGACTTGCCAAATCTCCAAATGAGCTTCAGCAAGTCCTTTATCTGTTGTTCTTAATTTATTTTGTCAGATCGAACTCCGAGAAATCGAAGGTCGCAAAGTAGTCCTTCGGGGTTTCGGCGCGGCGGATAAGCTTGTGGGAGCCGTCCTCACAGAGGAGAACCTCGGCGCTTCTGAGCTTTCCGTTATAGTTGTATCCCATCGAGAAGCCGTGAGCGCCCGCGTCGTGGATGTAGATGAGGTCGCCCATATCAATTTTGGGAAGCATACGGTCGATAGCGAACTTGTCGTTGTTTTCGCACAGACCGCCCGTCACGTCATACATATGGTCGCAGGGCTCGTTTTCCTTGCCGAGAACCGTGATGTGGTGATATGAGCCGTACATAGCCGGGCGCATAAGATTAGCCGCGCAGGCGTCGAGTCCGATGTACTCCTTATAGATGTGCTTTTCGTGGATAGCGGTGGCTACCAGCGCTCCGTATGGCGCGAGCATATATCTTCCGAGCTCGGTGTAGATTTCAACGTCGCCCATTCCCGCAGGTACGAGTATCTCGTCGAACTTTTTGTGAACGCCCTCGCCTATTACCGCGATGTCGTTTTTGCTGTCCTCGGGCTTGTAGTCAACTCCAACTCCGCCGGAGAGGTTGATAAACTTGATATGTACGCCTGTTTTTTCGTGCAGGCGTACGGCGAGCTTAAAAAGAATGGAAGCGAGCTCGGGATAATAATCGTTGGAAACGGTGTTTGAAGCGAGGAAGGCGTGGATTCCGAATTCCTCGGCGCCTGCCTCCCTGAGCTCCAGAAAAGCCTTTTCCATCTGCTCCTCGGTCATTCCGTACTTGGATTCACCGGGATTGTCCATTACCTGAACCTTATCCTTGCTGTCTCCGAGCTTGAAGATTCCGCCGGGATTGTAGCGGCAGCAGATAGTTTTGGGCACGCCGCAAACCTTTTTGATGAACTCAACGTGGGTGTAGTCGTCAAGGTTGATATTGGCCCCCAACTCGAACGCCTTTTTCATATCCTCAACGGGAGTTACGTTTGAGCTGAACATAATGTCGCTGCCGGTGATGTTGCAGGACTCGCAGAGCATAAGCTCGGTGTAGGACGAGCAGTCCATACCGCAGCCCTCCTCCTGCAAAATCTTCATAAGATAGGGATTCGGAGTCGCCTTTACCGCAAAATATTCCTTATAGCCCTTGTTCCAGCTAAACGCCTTGTTGAGCGCGCGGGCGTTTTCTCTGATTCCCTTTTCATCATAAATATGGAAAGGCGTAGGAACGTCCTTAATGATGTCCTTCGCCTGTTCAAGCGTCAGAAACGGCTTTTTTTCCACTCTTATTCCTCCTCAGTAATGTATTCCTCAATAGCCTCTTTGATGTCCTCTACCCCGCTTCCGTCAACGGCGGAAAACGGTATGAGCTGTATTCCCTCATAATCCTGAAGCTCGTCAAGAACCTCCTCGATCCGCTTTTCATAGGCGGTCTTTTTCAGCTTGTCCTTCTTCGTCAGCGCTATCACAAAGGGCGCGTTGCTGTTGTAGAGGAAAGACAGCATATCGTAATCGTCCTTTGTGGGCTTGTGGCGGATGTCGATTATCTGAACGATCAGCTTTATGTTTCTCTGAGCCGACAGATAGCCCTCGACGAGCTCTGCCCAGCGCTGCTTTTCAGCCTTGGAAACCTTGGCGTAGCCGTAGCCCGGCAAATCAACCAGCCTGAACTCCTTCAGACGGTAAAAGTTGATCGTGGCGGTCTTTCCCGGCTGGGCGCTGACTCTGGCAAGCGCCTTGCGCTGCACGAGCTTGTTAATAAGCGAGGACTTGCCGACGTTTGAGTGTCCCGAAAAAACTATCTCGGGTAAATCCGACGCGGGAAGCTGGCTTACCGTTCCCGCGGCGAACTCAAAATTAACTTCGTTAAAATTCATAGCGTCACCTCAGCGGGCGGTCGCGGCAGAGATTACGTCGGTAAAATCCTCAACCGCGATAAAACGGATCTTTTCCTTTACGGCGCTGTCGAAATCGCTGATGTCGCGCTCGTTCTGCTTGGGAATGAACACGGTGTCGATCCCGTTTTTGTAAGCCGCCATACTCTTTTCCTTCAGGCCTCCGATCGGCAGTACCTTTCCGCGCAGGGTGATCTCGCCCGTCATCGCTACGTCGTGCCTTACGGGCTTGTCCGCGAGAGCTGAATAGATAGCCGTCGCCATCGTGATTCCCGCCGAAGGTCCGTCCTTGGGAACCGCGCCCTCGGGAGCGTGGATGTGGATGTCCTTTGTCTTGTAAAAGTCGCTGTCGATTCCGAGAGCCTTGGCGTGGCTGCGGATACAGGTTATCGCCGCCTTGGCGGACTCCTGCATTACGTCGCCCAAAGAGCCTGTCAGCACGATTTTGCCGGTGCCGTCCATTACCGCAACCTCGATTGGGAGCAGCTCGCCGCCGACAGAAGTCCACGCGAGCCCGTTTACTACGCCGATTTCATCCTTCTTGGAAACTGCGTCGGGCAGGAACTTCTTGTTGCCGAGGAGCTCCTCGACGATCTTGTCGTCAATTTTGAACTCGTCCGCCTCGCCGTCGAGCTTCTTTACCGCGCATTTGCGGAGAATGGAAGCGATTTCGCGCTCGAGTCCGCGCACGCCCGACTCGCGGGTGTAGCAGTCGATCAGTGTGTAAATTGCCTTCTGGGTGAATTTTAATTCTTTATTAGAAAATCCGCACAAATCAAGCTGCTTCGGGATGAGGTGCTTTTTAGCGATGTTGAACTTTTCTTCCCTGGTGTAGCTGTTGATTTCAATGATTTCCATTCGGTCGCGCAAAGGCGCGGGAATGGCTGACAAATCATTGGCGGTGGTGATAAACATTACGTTTGACAGATCAAACGGAACGTCGATGTAATGGTCTACGAACTTGTTGTTCTGTTCGATGTCGAGAACCTCGAGAAGCGCCGAAGTCGGGTCGCCCTTGTAGTCGGCGGAGAGCTTGTCCACCTCGTCGAGGATGAGCAGCGGATTGTTTGACTCCGCGCTCTGGATAGCCGCCATAATGCGTCCCGGCATTGAGCCGAGATAGGTGCGGCGGTGACCGCGGATCTCAGCCTCGTCCTTTACGCCGCCGAGGGCGATTCGCTGGCTGTTTCTGCCTATCGCCTTGGCGATCGACTGAGCGATCGAGGTCTTGCCCACGCCCGGAGGTCCCACAAAGCAAATGATCTGTCCTTTCTGCTTGTCGCTGAGCTTTCTCACGGCGAGCTGCTCGATTATTCTGTCCTTGATTTTTTCGAGTCCGAAGTGGCTCTTATCGAGCTCCTTGCGGATTTTTGAAAGCACGATCTTATCCTTTGTTGACTTGTGCCACGGCAAATCGAGAACTATGTCGAGATAGGAGCGGATCACGGAAGCCTCCTGGCTGCCATAGGGCATTTTCATCAGCTTACGGCACTCCTTGAAAAGCGTTTCCTCAACCTTGGGATCGAGCCCGAGCTTTTCAATTCTCTCGGCGTATTCCTCGGCGTCGGCTGAGGGATCGTCATCCTCGCCGAGCTGCTCCTCGATCGCCCGCTTCTGCTCGCGGAGAAAGTAAATCTGCTGGTTTTCGTCGATTCTGCTCTTGGCTTTTATCTCAATATCGCGCACAAGGCGGCAGATGTAGGTTTCGTCAATCAGAACGTCGAGCACCGTTTCGAGGCGCTCGGAGGGATTCATTATCTCCAGAATGCTCTGCTTGGTCTGGAAATCGAGAACCATTGTGGAAGTTATGTAATCCGCAAGCTCGCCCGGATACTTGCAGAGCGCAACCTTGAAGATGATGTCGGGCGGCATTTTTGAGGTTACGTCAAGATATTTTTCAAACTGGCTTTTCACGGAGCGGATCATTGCCGAATCCGACGATGTGAGCGGGAGCTTGTCCTCGGGAAGCGGTTCAAGCTCTGCGAGCATAATTTTCGAGTCGAAAACGGGCGCCAGTATTCTCGCCCTGTATTTACCTTCCAGAACTACCCGGGTGATGTCGTCGGGCTGCTTGAGCACCTGAATAACCTTTGCAACGACACCTACTGAGTATAAATCAATAAGTTTTGGCTCGTTAATCACGGGATCCTTCTGTGCGGCAAGGAAAATAAGCTGGTTTTCCCTCATAGCCTTATTGACAGCGGTTATGCTGTTTTTTCTGCCGATGTCGAAGTGAATTATCGACTTGGGAAAAACAACCATCCCGCGCAGCGGAAGAACAGGGAGCGTCAAAACTTTTAAATCGTTATTATCCATTGTAATTCCTTTCAAATTTGACTGAAAAATTGAAAGCGGGCAATATCGCAGCCTGAGAACAGACTATGCGGTATCGCCCGAAAAGCAGTAAAACCTACCGCTTAATATTATTATTATGACGCGGAGCTGCGCTTAGAGCGCTTGCCCAGCTCCTTTTTGGAGAGCTTCACGGGAAACGCGGGCTTCTCCTTTTTTCTGGTTATCTGAGGCTGAGCGCCTTCGGTGACAACCTCTTTGGTGATGATGATTTTTTCGATGGTGTTGTCGGAGGGAGTCTCAAACATCAGGTTTGTGAGGATACCTTCCATAATTCCTCTCAGGCCTCTCGCGCCCGTGCGCTGCTCCTGAGATTTTTCGGCAATAGCCTTAAGCGCTTCCTCCTCGAAGTAGAGCTCAACGTCATCGAGCTCAAACAGCCTTTTGTACTGCTGGACGATGGAGTTCTTGGGAACGGTGAGGATCTTTATAAGCGCTTCGGTGTCAAGACCGCTGAGCGCGGTGATTACGGGCAGTCTGCCGATGAGCTCGGGAATGATGCCGTATTTCACCAAATCGTGGGCGGTCACGTCCTTCATCCAGTCGGTGGAATCAAGCTGAACCTTTGACTGGACGAGCGACTCAAAGCCGATCACGGAGTTGCCCTTGCGCTTTTCGACGATCTTCTCAAGACCGTCAAAGGCTCCGCCGCAGATAAAGAGGATATTTTTGGTGTCGACCTGTAAAAACTCCTGCTGCGGATGCTTTCTTCCGCCCTGCGGAGGAACGTTTGCAACTGTTCCCTCAACGATTTTAAGGAGCGCCTGCTGAACACCCTCGCCGCTTACGTCGCGTGTGATTGACGGGTTCTCGGACTTTCTGGCGATTTTATCGATTTCGTCGATGTAGATAATGCCGCGCTGTGCGCGTTCAATATCATAGTCGGCAGCCTGGATGAGCTTTAAAAGAATGTTTTCTACATCCTCGCCCACATAGCCCGCCTCGGTCAGAGTTGTGGCGTCCGCAATGGCGAACGGAACGTCAAGCGCCTTTGCGAGAGTCTGCGCGAGCAGGGTTTTTCCCACGCCCGTGGGACCGAGCAGAAGCACGTTGCTCTTTGCAAAATCCACGTTGTCGTCGTTAGCGAAGGCGCGCTTGTAGTGGTTGTAAACCGCGACGCTGAGCGTTATCTTCGCGGCGTCCTGACCGATGACATACTCGTCGAGGATCGCCTTGATTTCCTTTGGCTTTAAAAGCTCGGCAATTGAAGTGTCGGGAGCCTTGGGCGCAAGACTGCTTTGAGCCGCAGCGTCGCGCTCGACCTCGCCCGACTGCTCAAGTATATTCATACAGAGATCCACGCAGCGGTCGCAGATGTAGGCGCCGTTGCCGGCGATCATACGCAGAACCAGATCCTGCGGCTTTCCGCAGAACGAGCAGTAAATCTCCTTGTCGTTGTTTTTGTTAGCCATGAGTGTCCCTCACCTTATCTTTTTTCAATCACCTTATCGATCAGGCCGTATTCCATAGCCTGCTGAGCTGTCATAAAGTTGTCGCGCTCGGTGTCGTTGATGATGACATCCAGAGGTTTGCCTGTGTTTTCGGAAAGAATCCTGTTCAGGCGAGCCTTGGTATCGAGCATATACTTGGTATGGATTTCCATATCCGTAGCCTGACCCTTGTATCCGCCGAGAGGCTGATGGATCATAATCGTGCTGTTGGGCAGCGCGATTCTCTTTCCCTTTGTGCCGGCCGAGAGCAGGAATGCTCCCATACTTGCAGCCATACCCATACAGATCGTTGAAACGTCGCACTTGATGTACTGCATTGTGTCGTAAATGGCAAAGCCGTCAGTTACACTGCCGCCGGGGCTGTTGATATAAAGACTGATGTCCTTTGTGGGATCCTGACTTTCAAGATAGAGAAGCTGGGCTACGACGATGCTCGCCGTGGCGCTGTTTACTTCCTCGTTGAGCATTACGATTCTGTCGTTCAAAAGGCGGGAGTAGATGTCGTAGGAACGCTCGCCGCGGTTTGTTTGCTCAACTACATATGGTACCAGTGGCATATTATCAAGACCTTTCTGTTTATTTGTTGGCAGAAAACCGAATAATATTCAAATTATTTGATTACCGCGCTGTTCTTGACAAGATCGAGAGCCTTCTGAACCTTAACGTCCTCTGTAAGGGACTCGGCGGGAACGGCCTCCTTAACCTTGTCGGCGTCCATCTTGTAAGCCTCGGCCATCTTGGAATACTCATCCTCGAGGTCTGCCTCGGTTACTTCGATGTTTTCTTTCTTTGCGATTGTTTCAAGAGCCAGTCTGAGCTTTACTCTCTTTTCAGCGTCCTCTCTGTACATACCCTTCAGAGCGTTGACGTCCATACCCATATACTGCATATAGGTCTTCATATCCATACCCTGAGCGCGCAGACGCATTTCAAAATCTCTTACCATTTCGTTTGCCTGATTCTCGAACATTGCCTCGGGAATCTCGCCCTCGAGCAGCTCCATCAGCTTGTTGGAGATCTGATCGTCAACGTCCTTCTCAGCCTCGTCCTTAAGGCGCTTTGCAACTGTTTCCCTGAGCTCTTCCTTGTACTCGTCGAGGGTGTCCTTGTCGGAAACGTCCTTTACAAAGTCGTCGTCAACCTCGGGAAGCTCCTTGGTTTTGATCTCGTGGAGAACGATCTTGAACTCAGCGTCCTTGCCCGCGAGCTCCTCAGCCTGATATTCCTCGGGGAATTTTACGTTGATCGAAAACTCCTCGCCGGTGGTGTGGCCGATGATCTGCTCCTCAAAGCCGGGAATGAAGTTGCCCGAGCCGAGAGAAAGGTTGTAACCCTCAGCCTTGCCGCCTTCAAAAGCCTCGCCGTCAACGAAGCCCTCGAAGTCGATCACAGCGGTGTCGCCGTTCTCGGCAGCTCTGTCTTCAACGGTAACGAGTCTTGAATTTCTCTCGCGAACCTGCTCGATCTCCTTGTCGATGAGCCCATCTGTAACCTCTGTGGACTTCTTCTCAACCTCGATGCCCTTGTAGTTGTCGATCTCCATTGTGGGCTCAACAACGACCAAAGCCTTGAAGGTAAAGCCTTCCTTGCCGGCTTCGACAGCTTCGAGCGACTCGACCGCAACGATTTTCACGCCGGCTTCCTTTGCCGCGTCATAGAGAGCGTCGGGATAGCAGTCCTGCATAGCGTCGTCATAGAAAACCTCTGCGCCGTAGAGCCTCTCGATGATGCTGCGAGGAGCCTTGCCCTTTCTGAAGCCCTGAACGTTGATTTTCTTTACCTGCTTTTTATATACCGCGTTAATTGCCTTTTCAAATGTTTCGCCGTCAACGCTGACAACGAGCTCGTATGAATTTGCCTCTTCTTTTTTTGTGCATTCTTTCAGTGCCATTTTAAATTCCTCCATTTTATATATCGACTTATTGTAACATAAAAGTTTGATTAAATCAAGTTAAATTGCGCTATTATCTTACTAAAACGGGCACAAACTCCACTTTATCGCCGGAAATCAGCCTGAAATTTATTCCCCTGTACTCGCCTTCAAAGGCAAGCCTGAAATTCTTTTTCCCGTGGATGTGACCGTAGTAGCATTTTTTGACGCCGTATTCGAGCAAAACGTCCATCATTTCGGAACATTCCAAGCCTCTGTAGTACGGCGGATAGTGCAGGAAAACAACGGGCTCGCCGCCGAGCTTTTTTGCTTGTTCCAAAGACATTTTCAGTCTGCCGACCTCGCGGTTCAGCACCTTGATATCCTCGGGAGCCTCGTTTTCGAGGAACCATCCGCGCGTTCCGCAGACGGCGTATTCGCCGACGCGGAAGGCGTTGTTGAAAAGGATCGAGAGCGAGTCGAGATGGTTGACCGAAATGAATTCGTCCATCTTTTTCTTTGTCGCCCACCAGTAGTCGTGGTTGCCCTTTAACAGAAGCTTTTTGCCCGGGAGACTGTGGATGAATCTGAAATCGGTCAGTGTTTCCTCGAGCTTCATTGCCCAGGAAATATCGCCCGCGATAACGACGGTGTCGTCGTCGGTTATCAGCCTTCGCCAATTATTTTCGAGCCGCTGAACATAGTCGTTCCAGCCCGAGAATACGTCCATCGGCTTATCCTCTCCGAGAGAAAGGTGAAGATCGCCTATTACGAACAGCGACATCAGCCGATGTTGAGAGCAGACAAAACATATTCGGGCATTGCGTCAACCTCGGTTACGTCGGAAAAGCGCGCCTTTTTGCCCTTAAGTCCGGCAAGCGGAGCGGGAACGGGCATTTTTGTCAGCTCGTTGAGCATATCAACCATATCGAATTCGGTTTCGGGAAGCTGAGCCTCGGGAGCCACAGCCTGAAGCACGGACTTTGAGAACTTGTAGGGACTCGCAGTTGAGGCGATCACTGCGGGAGTGGTGTCGCCGGTTTTTGCTACATACTGCTCATACACGTTGACCGCAACAGCGGTGTGTGTGTCGCAGAGGTAGCCCTCCTGCTCAAAGAGTCTGCTGATCGTGTTCTGAGTCTGCTCGTCGTCGCAGAAGCCGCCGAAGAACTTCTCCTCGATTACCTTCTTGACGTCGCTGCTGACCTCGTATTTGCCGACTGTCTTGAGGGCGGTCATCCACTCGTGCGTCGCCTCGTCGCTGTTGCCAGCGAGCTTATAGAGAAGGCGCTCGAGGTTGCTCGAAACGAGAATATCCATTGAAGGCGACATTGTGGTATAGAACTTTCTGTTCTTATCGTAAACGCCCGTGTTGATGAAATCGGTGAGGACGTTGTTGGAGTTTGAGGCACAGATGAACTTCGCAACGGGAAGTCCCATAAGGCTCGCATAGTAGGACGCGAGGATGTTGCCGAAGTTGCCTGTGGGAACTACTACGTTGATTTTGTCGCCGAGATCTATTTTGCCGTCGTTTACAAGATCGCAGTAAGCCGAGATGTAGTAAACGATCTGGGGAAGCAGCCTGCCCCAGTTGATCGAGTTGGCTGACGAGAACAGCATATTGTTCTCGGCGAGCTTTTCGGCGATTTCGGGAGTGGTGAATATTTTCTTTACGCCCGTCTGAGCGTCGTCGAAGTTGCCCTTGATGGCGCAAACGGTCACGTTTTTGCCCTCCTGGGTGTTCATCTGGTGCTTTTGCATGGGGCTGACGCCGTCAACGGGATAGAATACGATGATTTTGGTGTGCTCTACGTCCCTGAAGCCCTCCAAAGCCGCCTTGCCGGTGTCGCCGGAGGTAGCTACGAGGATTACGGCGTCCTTGCCGTCGTAGGTTTTCTTTAAGGACTTTGTAAGCAGGTGAGGAAGAATCTGGAGAGCCATATCCTTGAAGGCGCAGGTGGGACCGTGCCAGAGCTCAAGAATGTTGAGGGAATTCTCTCCGAGCTTGGTGTAAGCCATCGGCGCGGGATTTTCGCCGCCGAATTTTTCTGCGGTGTACGCCTTTTCAACGCATTCCTCGATTTCCTCCGCTGTAAAGTCGGTCAGAAAATCGGAAAAGACCTTTTTGGCTCTGCCCTTGTAATCTTCCTTTAACAGCGCCTTGAAGGTTTCTTCATCATACTTCGGGAACTGCTGAGGAACAAACAGACCTCCGTCCTTGGAGATTCCCTGCGCGATTGCCTGTGCCGAGGAAACTACCTCGGACGCGTTCTGTGTGCTGTTGTACAACATACAAATCTTCCTTTCACTTAAGTCAGCGCCGACATACTGAATAATACGGCGCCGCCTGAACATTAAACAACTATTTATTTTACTACATTCTCGTCGGATTGTCAAAGTTTTCGCAAAATTTCGGCGCGTTGTAAAAAATTTACTTTTAATCTGATGATTTGATAACAAATTTTTGAAAAAACACCGAATTATGTCGCATCAAAAGCGCCTTCTATATAGTTTATCCTGAGTGTTTTGAGGGTGTTTTTGTCTACTATTATTTCACACACATCAAAGCGGCAGAACTTTTCGGGCTCGTTTTCGGCAAGGTACAGCCTCGCAGTATTGATAATGCGCCGCCGCTTTTTGAAGTCGACCGCCTCATAGGGCTGAGTCAAAGGATTTAGCTGCCTTGTTTTGACCTCCACAAAGGCGAGAACCTCCCTGTTCTCGGCGATAATATCAATTTCGCCGCAGGGACGCCTGAAGTTGCGGCACAATATTTTGTAGCCGTGCTTTTTGAGATATTTTACGCAGCGGTCCTCCCCTGCGTCGCCGGTCTGCTTCTTTGAAAACACGCTCATTTCAGTATCTTTCCCAAAAAACTCATTCTGTGGTACGGACAGGGCCCGAACTCCCTGAGCGCCTCGACATGGAGCTTGGTTCCGTAGCCCTTGTGCTTGTCAAAATGGTACTGAGGGTACTCCTTTGCGTACTCATACAAAAGCCTGTCCCTCGAAACCTTCGCAAGTATTGAGGCGCAGGCGATCGACATAGACTTGGCGTCGCCCTTTACGATGAACTCCCTGTCGATTGAGAGCTCGGGCAGGCGGTTGCCGTCTATCATCGCAAAGTCCGCCTTCTGCGGCAAGCCCTCAACAGCTCGCTTCATTGCGAGCATCGTGGCGTTTAAGATGTTCATTTCCTCGATTTCCTCAACGGTGGCAAACGCTATAGAATATGACAGCGCCTCGGTTTTTATAACCTCAAACAGCGCCTCGCGCTTTTTTTCGGAGAGCTTCTTAGAGTCGTTGACGCCCTCAATGCATTTGCCCTTCGGAAGGATCACCGCTGCGGCGCAGACAGGTCCCGCCAGAGGTCCTCTGCCCGCCTCGTCAACTCCGCAGACGCTTGTATAGCCTTTTTCGTATGCTTTTTCTTCAAATTCAAGCCAATTCATTTTAATTCTCCGTTCGGCATTTCAACCGTAATTCTTCCGAGCCTGCCCGCTCTGAACTCGTCGAGCAGCATTATTGCCGCGCGCTCGGTGTCTATCTCTCCGCCCGATATGAGCATTCCGCGCTTTTTTCCTATAATATGGAGCAGCTCGTATGAATCGGTGTTTTCAAGATCGGTGTTTTCGAGCTTGAAGCGCGCGACAAACTCCTCGGGCTTCAGCTTTTTAAGAAAATCGAGGAGCCTTACAGCCAGCAGTTCGATGTCGATTACCTGATCCTTCACGGCGCCCGTGAAAGCGAGGTGCTCGCCGACGATCTTGTCGTCAAAGCGCGGCCAGAGCACTCCGGGAGTGTCGAGCATTTCAAGGTTCTTGCTGATCGTGAACCACTGGTTGCCCCTGGTGACACCCGGTCTGTCCTCGACCTTGGCGCGGTTCTGTTTGGCGATTTTGTTGATGAAGGAGGACTTTCCCACATTCGGGATGCCGACTATCATAATACGCATTGTCGGGTTTTTCATACCCTTAGCCTTCAGGCGCTCTATTCTTTCCCTCATTACGGAATCGACCGCCGAGGGAAATTTGTTGAGATTTCTGCCGCTCTTGCAGTCTACGGCAATAGCTGTGACTCCCTGAGATGCGTAGTGGTCTATCCACATTTTTGTGGCGGTGCGGTTTGCCATATCGCACTTGTTCATAAGTATTACACGCGGCTTGTTTTGGATGAGCTTATTCAAATCGGGATTGCGGCTGCTGACGGGGATACGCGCGTCGATTATTTCCGCTACTGCGTCAACGAGCTTCAAGCTCGCCTGGATCTGTCTTTTGGTTTTGGTCATATGACCGGGAAACCACTGAATATTCTGCATTTCACTCATAGTTAAAACCTCTGCTTAAAAAATAAAGCTTATTTCCATAGACACAGAAATAAGCTTTTGCAAAACTATTAATCGTAAAGATAACCGAAGTGATTGAACGGGAAGGCAACGAACTGCGCCTTGCCGATGACATTCTTCACATCAACCAAGCCGATTGTCTTGCTGCGGCTGTCCAGAGAAACCTCTCTGTTGTCACCCAGAACAAAGAGCTTGCCCTCGGGAATTACAAAGCTGCCGTCCTCGAACTGAGCAAGATTGTTTTCGTTTCTTTCATCATTGACGATAGTTCTTCCCTTTATGTAGGGTTCGGTGAGCTCAATGCCGTCGACGAAAATTTTATCGTTTTCATAATCGAGTCTGACGGTCTGGCCTTCCTTGGCTATTACGCGCTTGATGATGGGCTTGTTGTAATTCTCTGTTGAGGAGATTACAATGATGTCGTTATTGCTCGGCGTGTAGAACAGGTTCGTAACGATGACTCTGTCCTGATTGGCAAGAGTATCGTTCATTGAAGAGCCGTCCACCTCAACAAGCCTGAACACAAAGGTCAGGATGAAAACCACTACCGCCACCGACATAATTACGCAGCGAGCCCAATCGTACATACCCGAGGTTGCCCCATCGGGATTAACAATTGCAAATTTCTTCTTTTTCGGCTTTTCGACCGGTTCTTCTTCAAACACGGCCTTGAATTCCTTTTGAAAATCGTCGCCGTCATCCGCATCTTTTTTGTCCGCGAAATAATCGCCATAAGACTCCTCACCGCTGATGTCAAGGTCGAGATCAGCGTCGGAGAATTCTTTTTCGAAGTCCTCGGAGATATTCTTCTTCTCTTTGCTCAATACCGTCACCTGCTTTACTCAATACATAAAGTATAGTAAAAAAGGGAACCTAAGCAGTTCCCTTTCAGATTATTCGAGAATTACTTACGAATCTGTTCCTTAACCTTAGCGGCCTTACCGACTCTGTCACGGAGATAGTAGAGCTTGCTTCTGCGAACCTTACCGTAACGAACAACCTTGATGTCCTTTACGTTGGGGGAATGAAGCGGGAAAACTCTTTCAACGCCGACGCCGTATGCAACGCGTCTTACGGTGAAGGTCTCTGCTACGCCACTGCCGCGCTTAGCGATGACAGTGCCCTCGAACATCTGAATTCTCTCTCTTTCGCCTTCGCGAATGTTTACCGATACCCTGATGGTATCGCCGATGCCGAACTCAGGAGTAGTCTCTTTTACTGACTCGGCAGCGATGGTTTTTAATGCGTCCATTTTTTATCCTCCTAATTTTACCCGATATTCATACCCTTCCGGCAGCGGACTATCAGCTTCATATTGACGGCAAATGCCGTTTTGTGAATCGCGTCGCGAGTAACGACGGTCTCAAACACTTAAATATAATATCATAAACGGAATTATAATTCAAGTCTTTTTTTAAAAAACTGCAAATTATTTACTGATGTTATTTAATTTCTTTAAAAAATCTTCGAAATACTGAGGCAAATCCGAAGAAAACTCCATATACTCCCCTGTTTTCGGGTGAACAAAGCCGATTTTTCTCGCGTGAAGGCACTGACCGCTGAACGCAACCTTCTCGTTTTTAACGCCGTAAACGGGATCCCCCGCGACGGGATGGCCGATATACGCCATATGAACCCTGATCTGGTGCGTTCTTCCCGTTTCGAGAATACACTTTACGTGAGTGTAGCCCTTGTAGCGGCTTATCACCTCATAGTGGGTAACGGCTGAACGGCTGTTTTTTTCGGTGACGCACATTTTTTTGCGGTCCACAGGGTGTCTTCCTATCGGGGCGTCTATAGTTCCTTTGTCGTCCTTTAGCGTACCGAACACCACCGCCTCGTATTCTCTTGTGAAGGAGTGCTCCTTGATTTGGGCGGCGAGTCCGGAGTGGGCAAAATCGTTTTTCGCCACGATCAGCAGACCGCTGGTGTCCTTGTCGATACGATGGACTATTCCCGGGCGCATCACGCCGTTTATTCCCGAAAGGCTTGCGCCGCAGTGCCATAGCAGGGCGTTTACGAGCGTGCCGTCCGGATTGCCGGCGGCAGGATGAACCACCATTCCCTTAGGCTTGTTGACGACGAGCAAATCTTCGTCCTCGCAGACGATTTCAAGCGGGATGTCCTCTGCCTTTACCTCGTAAGGAACCGGATCGGGAACGCTGATTTCAACGCTGTCTCCTTCGCCGAGCTTTTGCTTCTTATTTGAGGTTTTCCCGTTGACGAGCACGGAACCGCCTTCGATGAGCTGAACCGCCATACTCCGGGAAACTCCGATCTCGGCGGCGGAAATGAATTTGTCGAGCCTTACTCCGCCCTCTTCGCACAAAAGCTTATGCTTCGTCATTTTCGGCTTCCTTATCTTCCGTTTCCTTGTTTTCGGCTTCCTTATCTCCGGCTTTCACAGCGTTTACGGGCTTTTTGTCGGTCATAAACAGCAGATAAACCGCGAGCATTATCACGCCGATCACAATGCAGTAATCCGCAAAGTTGCACACCGGCGGAAAAATTGAAAAGCTGAGGTAATCAACAACGAACCTGTAAACGATCCTGTCGATGAGGTTTCCGACACCGCCGCCGATAATCAGCGCGGCGGTGATATAGAAAAACTTCCCCTCGGGCTTGTTTCTGAACATATAGATTACGATCACGGCGAGAAGGATTACGGTCAGCACGATGATCGGCCACTGCAGGCCCTCGAACATTCCAAAGGCGACTCCCTTGTTTTCAACGTAGGTCAGCTTGAAAAAATCGCCGATCACGTTCACCGAACCATCGGGCTGAAGATTGTTTACCACGAGGTATTTAAAAAACTGATCCAATGCCGCCAGCGCAGCGCCGATGGCAAGAGCTACAAAAGGCATAATATCCTCCATATCAATAAATCGGTGCAATAATAGAATCACACCGATTTACCAAATAATTATTACTTTAAGTTTTCGCAGCAGCGCGCACAGAGAGTCGGGTGCTCGCTGTTCTGACCTACGGTCCTGCTGATTGTCCAGCAGCGCTCGCACTTTTCGCCCTCGGCCTTCTCGACCTGAATATCGAGCTCGGCGCCGTTGTCGGCGATTTCAACCTCGCTCACGATGAACGCGGCAGCAAGCTCGTTTTCTGCTTTTTTGAGGAAATCGAGCTTTTCTCCGCCCGCGGCGAGAGTAACCTTAGCCTCGAGCGAGCCCTTGATCGTCTTTTCCTTGATCAGCGGCTCGAGCGCCTTCTTGACGTCATCTCTGAGCTCGTGGATCTCATTCCAGAACGCCATAAAGCCGTCGTCGATTGAGATGTCGAGCTTTTTGGGCATTTCGTTAAAGATCACGTGCTCGGCGTTGTCGGACTGAGCGTGAGGCATATATCTCCAGATTTCATCGGAGGTGTACGCGAGAATAGGAGCGAGCATTCTCGTCATCGCGTTGAGAATGAGATAAATCGCTGTCTGCGCAGCCTTTCTTGAGAGGCTGTCCGCCTTTTCCGTATAAAGTCTGTCCTTGAGAACGTCAAGGTAGAAGTTTGACATATCTACAACGCAGAAGTTGTGGATGCTGTGATATACGATGTGGAACTCATACTTTGAGTAAGCCTCGTCAACCTTCTCGATGAGGTTGTTGAGGGTTGCGATTGCCCACTTGTCAATGGGCAGAAGGTCTGAAAGCGCGACCATATCGGTGTCGGGATTGAAGTCGGAAAGGTTGCCGAGAATGTATCTGGCAGTGTTTCTGATCTTTCTGTACGCCTCGGAGCGCTGCTTGAGGATCTCAAAGGAGATGTTTACATCTGACTGATAGTCGCAGGAGGCTACCCAAAGTCTGAGAACATCCGCGCCGAACTGCTTGATGACCTCCTGGGGAGAAATGCCGTTTCCGAGCGACTTGCTCATCTTGCGCTTCTCCATATCGAGGATCATACCGTGGGTGAGCACTGTCTTGTAGGGAGCAACGCCCGTTGTAGCGACCGAGGTGAGCAGCGAGGACTGGAACCAGCCTCTGTACTGATCGTTGCCCTCGAGATAGAGGTCTGCGGGGAAATTGAGGTAGCCGCGGCGTTTTACCACCGCAGTGTGTGAGGAACCGCTGTCGAACCAGACGTCCATAATATCCTTTTCCTTGTCAAAATCCTGACAGCCGCACTTGGGACACTTAGTTCCCTCGGGAAGGATATCCTTGGCATCGCGGTCAAACCAAGCGTTTGAGCCCTCCTTGCCGAAAAGATCGGCAACGGCGAGCATAGCTTCTTTATCGATATAGGGCTCTCCGCAATCCTTGCAGTAGAAAATCGGGATGGGAACGCCCCACTTGCGCTGACGTGAAATACACCAGTCTTTTCTGTCGCGAACCATCGAAGTGATTCTCTCCTGGCCCCAGGCGG
Source organism: uncultured Eubacteriales bacterium (assembly GCA_900317875.1). GTDB lineage: Bacteria > Bacillota > Clostridia > Oscillospirales > Acutalibacteraceae > Ruminococcoides. Next base: position 16,452 of record ONIJ01000053.1, on the reverse strand, counting down.
GAATCCACTCTACGGTGTTGATTGCGTCTACAGCCTGCTCCTTGAAGTCGTCGACCGAGCAGAACCATTGGTCGGTCGCTCTGAACAGAATCGGGGATTTACATCTCCAGCAGTGAGGATACTGGTGGATGATCTTCTTGAGAGCAAACAGTGCGCCTGTGGCGTCGAGCTTGATCGCAATCTTTTTATTGGCTTCGTCGGTGGTGAGTCCAGCGAACTCGCCCGCCTCCTCGGTGAGGACGCCGTCGCCGTTTACGGGACAGATGACGGGGATTTCTGGATAGTTGCGGCAGACGTTGTAGTCGTCGACGCCGTGGCCGGGAGCTGTGTGAACGCAGCCCGTACCGCTTTCGAGAGTGACGTGCTCACCTACGATGAGGAGAGACTCGCGGTCAAGGAAGGGATGCTGAGTTTTCATATACTCGAGCTCGCTGCCCTTGATTTCAGCTACAACCTCGTAATCGGCAATGCCCGCCTCCTCCATAGCGTTCTTGTAGAGGTCGGTTGCCATCACGTAGTACTCGTCGCCGCACTTGATTACGGAGTAATCATATCTGGGACCGACGCAGATAGCGACGTTCGCGGGGAGCGTCCAAGTCGTGGTCGTCCAGATAACGAAGTAAACCTTTGAGGGGTCGATGCCCATTGCCGAGAACTTGCCGAGGTCGTCGGTGACATTGAATTTTACGTAGATGGAATGGCAGGGATCCTCCGCGTATTCAATCTCAGCTTCAGCCAGGGCGGTCTTGCACTCGGGGCACCAGTAAACAGGCTTTAAGCCTCTGTAGATATAGCCCTTGTCAGCCATTTCGGCAAAGACCTTGATCTGCTCCGCCTCAAACTCGTGCTTTAATGTGATGTAAGGATTGTCCCACTCGCCGATTGCGCCGAGACGCTTGAACTGCTCGCGCTGGTCGTTTATGTAGCCTGTTACAAATTCCTCACAGAGCTTTCTGAGCTCGACAACGGAGATGTCGGCTGAGCTGCCGATGCCCGCTTTCTGTCTTGCTTTGAGCTCGGTGGGAAGTCCGTGGGTGTCCCAGCCGGGAACATATGGGGACTTGAAGCCCGCCATATTCTTCTGGCGCACAATGAAATCCTTTAATATCTTATTGAGCGCGTGACCGAGATGGATGTCGCCGTTGGCGTAAGGAGGTCCGTCGTGAAGCACGAACATAGGCTTGCCCTCGTTGAGCTCCATCAGTTTTTCGTAAACCTTCTCATCCTCCCACTGCTTGAGCATTACGGGCTCGCTTTTGGGAAGTCCCGCGCGCATAGGGAAATCGGTCTTTGGAAGATTCAGGGTGGCGTTATAATCCTTGCAGTCTTTACACATATTACTTGATCTCTCCAATTAATTACAGTTTATTGTACGACGAAATTATTCGTCGGAAACATCATAGTTATCACCGAACTTGAGGTGATTGAATTTACCGGGGCGCTTGATAGCAACTCTGGTGGTGGCGTCGGTGACCTTGGGAGCCTCGGCGGGCTGCTGAACGGGAGCCTGCTTGGGCGCAGGCTTGGGAGCGGGCTGAGCTACGGGCTCGGTGGGATATTTTGAGTCGAGCTCCTCGCGGCTCTGATCCACGTCGGAAGCGGTGGGAAGGTCGTCGATGTTCTTGATATGTCTGCTGTAGAGCTCGATGAGCTCGTTTCTCAGCTCAACCGCGTCGGTCTGGAGCTGGAGGTACTTGTCCTTTTCGAGCGCCGTCATACGGTTGGCGTCGGAAACGAGAGCCTGAGCCTTTTCCTCGGCGTCTCTGACGATTCTTGCTGCCTTCTCCTTGGCCTCTTTAATGCAGGCGTCGGACATCTTCTGAGATGTGAGCAGAGCGTTTCTGACGGTTTCCTCATCCTCGCGGTACTCCTCAAGACGGGTTGCAAGGCGGTCGATTTTGTGAACAAGATTGGTTTTTTCTTTTTTCTGCTGCTCGAATGTAGCGATTACTTCGTCGATAAATGCGTCTACATCCTCAGCTCTGTAGCCGCCGCTGAGGGTGGCCTTTCTGAAACTGATGTTTTTAATTTCATCAATTGTAAGCATGGTTCTGCACTCCTTATCTGTAATGAATAATTGAAATTCGTAAACGGTGCTTTTTCGTTTCCCCGAGAACACCGTTAATTACAAATTTACCCCTACCCCTGACAGTCAGCGTGTCGCGCTCGGAAACGGACTGACTGATGTTCTGACAATCCATATGATTCAGCGCTACGCTGCCCGAAAGAATCAGGTTTTTGGTTTTTTCTCTCGAAAGCCCCGTCACCGCGGCGACGACCGCGTCGAGTCTGAGAGAAGAAACGGTATAATCCTTTTCCTCAAAGCCCCTGCCCTTCGGCAGCGAGCTCAAGTCAGCGTCGGAAATCTTCACCCCGACGTTTCCTATTTTAAAGATCTGAGAAGTAACATAGTCCTTGATTTCTTCTTTGAGAAAGACGACGCATCTTCCGTCCTCAACCAGAATATCTCCTACCGTTTCACGCTCAACGCCGAGCGACATCAGCGCACCGAGAAAATCGCGGTGACCGAGCTTGTCGCTTTTCCTGAAAGAGAACTCCACACCGCAAATCGGGAAGGGCTCCTCATCGAACGGAAAAAGTCCGAGCACCTTTCTTTCGGCTGACTCATAGCCGCCGAAGAAGGAGTAACTGGAAAATCCGGCTGAGCGGAGGTGATTTTCGGCGAGCGCCTGTTCCCTTTCGGTCATAAAGGAAAAGAAATACGGCCGACGCCTTTTTTCACAAAGATATATTCCGTCGTCTATCTTTGAAACAAAAAGCCTGTCGCTATCAGAAGTATACGCCACTGTTTTCAAGCTCATCGAGGAGGTCGTCTCCCGTGAGGTCAACGTTGCTGGGAATAATGATGTAGGTGTTGGTAGCTACGCGCTTGATTTTTCCGTTGTTCGCATAAGCGACGCCGCTGAGGAAGTCAAGGATTCTTCTCGCCATATCCTTGTTGGTATCCTCGAGGTTGAGAACAACGGTGTGAGTTTTCATAAGCTCGTCCGCGATCGAACGGGTTTCCTCGCCGAAGCGCTCGGGCTTGAAAATGCCGACCTGCAGCTTTGCCGTTGCGTTAATGTTTACAACCTTGTTTCTGGGGGTTGAAGAAACGGACTGACGGTCGCGGTCCCTGTCGCGCTCTCTGGGCGCGGGCTCCTCATAATTGTCCGCACCGTCGTCGGCGTAGCCGTACTCATCGTACTCGTACTCGTCGTCGGGAGCGTCCCACATACGTTTGAACTTATCAACTATTCCTGCCATTGTAATTTCCTCCTGTTTTATGTATAGTTTCTCGCGCCGAAAAGCGCCGAGCCGACTCTAACCATATTTGCGCCTTCCAATATCGCCTGATAATAATCGGCAGACATACCCATGGAAAGTATAGTCATACTTACATTATCTAATTTTTTTTCCAAAATGTCAATAAATAACTTGTGCATATTATTAAAATATTTTAAAATTTTGTGTTCATTTTCACAAATTGGTGGAATTGTCATCAATCCTTTGACAGAAATGCCCTTTAATTCGGAAATCTGACACAGCAATTCCTCTAGATTTTCCTCAAAAACGCCCGATTTGTTTTCTTCCCTGCCGATATTAACCTCGACAAGAATGTCCGTTACCTTATCGCGCTTAAGCGATTGGTTTGAAATTTCCTTTGCGAGCTTGAAGGAATCAACAGACTGGATGAGGTCGACCTTGTCAACGATCTGCCTTACCTTGTTTGTCTGGAGGTGCCCGATGAACTGGAGAGAGCAGTGCTCGAGATCGTACTGCTCGTATTTTGAGAGCAGCTCCTGAACTCGGTTCTCGCCGATGTGGTCGAGCCCGAGGGAGATCGCGTGGTTTATGGTTTGCGCGTCAACGGTTTTTGTCGCGGCGAGAAGGGTTATATCCTCGCGCCTTCTTCCCGACTTTTCTGCCGCCTCGGCAATTCGCTCGTTTATGAGCTTGTAGTTATATTCAACGTCACGAAATGACCTTTCCGTCATACAAGTCGTCTCCTTTTACAATTACTTTATCATACAGCGAAATCGTTTCGCCGTTAAACAATACCTTATCCTTTGGATCGGGATTGCAGATAACATAGTCCTTTCCCGAATACAGAATTGAGATCTGCTTGAACTGAATCTCGCTGCCGTACAGTACATACACGCCCTGAACCCACTTCTTTTCCTCGTGAGCTTTGTCGTTCTCGTCGTAGGTGACGCGGGTAACATAGTCGTCGTGAATTGCGCGCTTGCTGACGCGAAGTCCTGAGAAGGTGCCCATTCCGATTTCAATGGGTTCGTATCTCGCCTCGAGAAGTCCGCTGTCCATATAGTCGCACTGCAGAATGATCAGAGCGTTTCCGTCCTCGGAGCGGGATATTTTTTGTACAGTCGCGGGAACCGGATCCGTGCTCGCCTCGGAGAACATCACGGTAACGGCACCGTCATACATCGAAAGCGCCGCAGCGTCGTCGTCGGAAACCTCGCAGGCGACATACCAGTTGACGTTGCTTATCACCTTTCCCGCGGTGTTCGAGGGAGTTGCCGAGGGTTCGAGATTGTGAAAATCATCAAGCGTCATCTCTTTGATTTTATCGTAGGGATAGGCGTTTTCGTAGCCGTCGCAGATCGAGGTGAAATATCCGCCTCTGGGCGACACGATGGAGCCCTTGCTTTCTCCCGAGGTTTCTCTCAGGCTTTGTGCCTGGGACTTGAGGTTTGAAATCTGCTCGTTGAAGTTTGTGGTCTTGCCCGTGAGGAGCTGTCTTTGATTGATTGAGGTGATCAGCTTGTCGGAGTCGGTCTTAACCGAATCGACGTCGTATTTGTTGACGTCATAAAGATAGCCGATCAGACTGCTTTTGATATTGTCGTTGATGGCGTCCACACTGACTGTGCCCATAAGAGTGTTCTTCTGGATTTCCTCAAGCATTTTCACCTTGGCGTCAATCGCGTCGGCTCTGCTGTTTGCAACAGCGTCCTTTTCATCGGAGAAAACCTTGGCAACGTCGCTTCCGGAATCAACAGCCGCGCCGTTTTCCAAGGTGTAAGAAAGCACGCCGTTGGAGTCATTCGGAATCAAGATCTCCTCGCGGATGATAAAGCCGTCCGCACTGATCGTGTCGGTTACGGTTGTCTTTACGGCGTTCTCAGTGGGATACATTTCAAAGTTCGCGCTGATCAGAAGATACGCAACATACACTATAGCAAGCAGTGTGAGCGCCGCGACCAGTATTCTTTTAAAAAGAAGTTTATCCATAAACTAATCCTTTATCTATTATTGAAACGGCAGCGTCATATAATTCCGAAAAGGAATTATAATCGTCCGGATACAGCCAATTTATATTCTTATCACGCCGAAACCACGTAAGCTGTCGCTTTGCGTAGCGGCGTGTTTCGCGCTTTAGCTTTTCAATGCAGTCAGCGAGCGCGGCCTCGCCCGTAAAATACGGCGCGAGCTCCTTATAGCCGATTGCCATTCCCGAGGTGAAGCTGAGCTTTGAATTAAGCACCGCTTCGGCTTCCTCGAGCAAGCCTTCGCTGAGCATCAAGTCGACTCTGAGGTTGATTCTTTCATAGAGTGTTTCGCGGTTCCTGAAATTAAGCCCGATTTTGATTGCACGGTAGGGACTTTCCTCCAGTCTTGACCGCTCGTTTTGCTCGGTGATTGTGATCCCGGTCGTTTTGTAAATCTCGATTGCGCGGATTATTCGCTTTGGGTTCTGCTCCGCTTTCAGCCTTTCCGCCGAAGCCGGGTCAAATCCGGAAAGGGTTTCAAGCAGCGGTCGGATCCCGTTTTCGCGGTAGTCATTCATCAGCTTTTCGCAAAGAGCTTCATCTCTGGCGCCGTCGCTGAACTTGATGTTGTTGAGCAGCGAGTCAACGTAAAGCCCTGTTCCTCCCACGATGAAAGGGAGCTTTCCCCTGCCGCTGATGTCAAAGATACAGCGCCTTGCGTCCTCTGTGAACATCGCGACGGAATAGGTGCTGTCGGGCGGAAGAAAATCCATCAGGTGGTGAGGAACTCCGCGCATTTCCTCCTTGGAGGGCTTTGCCGTGGCGATTTTCATTCCCGTGTAAATCTGCATTGAATCAGCGGAGATGATTTCGCCGTCAAAGCGCCTTGCGAGCTCGACCGATAGCTTTGTCTTGCCTGACGCTGTGGGACCGACTACGGAGACGATATTGATTTTTTCACTCAAGCGATCACACCCTGCCAAACTGTCTTTCAATTTCGCTTTTTTTCATTATTATTGTAATCGGTCTGCCGTGCGGGCAGTAGCGGATATCAGGGTTATCGCGCAGCGTATTGACGATGTCGATAAGCTCCTGAGCGGTGTTTTTGTTGCCTGCCTTAATTGCGCTGCGGCAGGCGACGTTGTGATAGAACCAATCCATTTTTTCGGAGTAGACGTCGTTCTTGCCCATTGCGATATGATCCGCCATTTCGGCAATGCAGTCGGAGATTTCCGCCGCGTCTATATACTGCGGCGCGCTGCGGACAATTACGGTTGAGTTGCCGAAGTCCTCAACCTCGAAACCGCAGTCCGAGAACATATTGAGATTATTGACCGCCGCGTTGTACTCGTCCTTGCCAAGGGTTACGGTCACGGGCTGCAGAAAATACTGCGAGGAAGCGCCCGCCTTTTCAGCCTTGAGCTTTTCATAGATGATTCGCTCGTGCGCGGCGTGCTTGTCGATGAGCATAAGCTCACTTTTATTGTGCTCCACGAGGATGTAGGTGTTGAACAGCTCGCCGATATATCTGAGCTCGTTTTCGGGCGGAGAAAACAACATCGGCTGCCGAGATTCCTCGGGGCTTTTTTCTGTTTCGGTTTTTTCCGGTCTTTCTGTATTTTCAGGTTCGAGCTCTGTCTTTTCCTCGGCTTTATTGAGCCGGTCGTTTATAATAACCGGCTCCGTGTGCGGGCTTTCGGTGCGCGAAAACTCCTCCTCACGCTTTGCCGAACGTATGGCGCGCTTTGAAAAAATATCAAAGGGATCCGCCGGATCAGCCACGCTTTGCGAGCTTTGCAGCATTTCTGCCTGATCGAGGAACGAAAGGTCGAGCTCGGCGATCGGATCGCGCGGCTTTTGCTCAGCGTCATTTTTGAACTCGGAAATTTTAGCCTCGGGCTTTTTCGGCTGAGGCGTATTCTGCCTCAGGATCACCTCGGCATTATGAAAGGGGTTTACCTTTTTTATGTCGTTAAAGGCGGTGTCCTTTTTGAAGGAGATCTCCTTCTTGGTGTCGTGCTGCATAAGCGCCGATTTTACGGCGTGATACACGGCGTCGAACACAGGTCGCTCGTTGATGAACCTGACCTCAATTTTTGAGGGATGAACGTTTACGTCGATGATTTCGTAAGGAAGATCGATGTTGAGCACGCAGGACGGAAACTTGCCGACCATAATCGAGTGCTTGAAAGCCTCCTCAAGCGCCGCCATAGCGGTGCGCGACTTGACGTAGCGTCCGTTGATGAAGAAGTTTTGCATATTTCTGTTCGGGCGGGAATTTACGGGCTTTGAAACATAGCCGCTGACGGTTATCGCGTCGAGCTTATACTCAACGGGAATAAGACCGCTTGCGAACTCCCTGCCGAACACGGAATAAATCGCCGACAGCAGCTTTCCGTCGCCGAAGGTTTTCAGCGCCTGCTTGCCGTCGCGGATGTAGGTGAAGGCAATCTCGGGATGAGAGAGCGCGGTTTTGTCGATCACATTTGATACCGCATTGCCCTCGGAAACGTCTTTTTTCAGGAACTTGGCGCGAGCCGGAATGTTGTAGAACAGGTCGCGCACAACAAAGGTCGTGCCGACAGGACAGCCCGCGTCATCAAAGCTGAGCTCCTCGCCTCCCTCGATAACGTAGTTGGAGCCTACGTCCTCGGAGACGTTTCTGGTGATGAGCTGCAGGCGCGAAACTGCCGAGATCGAGGCGAGCGCCTCACCGCGGAAGCCGAGCGTGGAGATCCTGTCGAGATCCTCCTGCTCCTTCACCTTGCTGGTAGCGTGTCTGAGAAAGGCTATCTTTACGTCGTCCTTTGAAATTCCGCAGCCGTCGTCGGTGACACGCATAAAGGTCGTGCCGCCGTTTTTGATTTCGACGGTAATGTTTTTGGCTCCCGCGTCAATGGCGTTTTCCACGAGCTCCTTGATTACGGAGGCAGGTCTTTCAACCACCTCGCCCGCCGCGATCAGCTCCGCAACGTGCTTGTCCAAAACATTTATTACACCCATACGCTCACCTGCCTTTCAACTGTATATTTAAATCATATTCTTTAATTCGTAGAGTAAATTCATAGCTTCGATCGGAGTGAGGGTATTGAGATCAACGCCCTCCAGCTTTTCTGTCACCGGGCTTTGCGCTGCCGAAATCAGCGAAAGCTGTCCCATATCCGAATCGCTGCGCTTTTTTTCGTGATGTGCCTCGCCCTTTCCGCTCTCGAGCTCGGAAAGAATATCCTTCGCCCGGGTGATGATGGAATTCGGAACGCCCGCGAGCTTTGCTACCTCGATTCCGTAGCTGTCGTCGGCACCGCCGGGAACGATCCGGCGCAGGAATGTGATGTCGTCGCCGCGCTTTTTAACGGCGATGTTGTAGTTCTTCACGCCGTCGAGCAGCTCCTCCATAACCGTGAGCTCGTGATAATGAGTTGCAAACAGTGTCTTTGCGCCGAGCTTTTTCTTGTCGGCACAGTGTTCGAGCACCGCGCGCGCAATGCTCATTCCGTCAAAGGTCGAGGTGCCCCTGCCGATTTCGTCGAGAATAAGCAGGCTTTTTGAAGTGGCGGATTTCACGATATGCGCGACCTCGCTCATCTCAACCATAAATGTCGACTGTCCCGAAGCCAGATCGTCGGACGCTCCGACGCGGGTGAAAATGCTGTCGACAATTCCGATTTGAGCCGATGAAGCAGGCACAAAGCTGCCCATCTGAGCGAGCAGGACAATGAGGGCGATCTGCCGCATATAAGTGGATTTACCCGCCATATTGGGGCCTGTGATTATCGCTACCCTGTCTCCCCTGCTGTCGAGGCTTACGTCGTTAGGAACGAAAGGCGCGTCCTTGAGAAGCGCTTCCACGACCGGATGGCGCGAGTCCTTTATGACGATTGAGGTTGACTGGTTGACGTCCGGTCTTACGTAGCGGTTGTCGCTCGCAACATTAGCCAGCGAGTTTATTACATCCAGCGCGGCGATCGCTTTAGCGGTCTTTGAAATGCGCTCGAGGTTGTCAGCTACCGAAACGCGGATCGAGTCAAAGATAGAGTACTCCATCGCGACGCTTCTGTCCTTGGCGCCGAGGATCCTCGACTCGATCTCCTTTAAGTCGGGAGTGATGAAGCGCTCGCAGTTTGTTAAGGTCTGCTTGCGAATGTAGGTTTCGGGAACCTGAGATTTATAGGAATTTGTGACCTCGATATAGTAGCCGAAAACCTTGTTGTAGCCGACACGAAGTTTGGGGATTCCCGTCTTTTCGCGCTCATCGGCTTCGATTTTTGCGAGAATGTCCTTTGAGTTTGTCATATCGGACACCACCGCGTCAAGCTCCTCGTTGAAGCCGCGCTTTATCATTCCGCCCTCACGGATCGTAAACGGCGGATTTTCTACAATTGCGTCGTCGATCATCCTGTGGATGTCCTCGAGCAAATCCATACTTCTGTAAATCAGCTTTAAATGCGAGGATTTGCACTGCCCGATGAGCTCTGAGATCTTCGGGAGATTTTGGATCGCCGCGCAGAGCGAGCGCAGATCGCGCGCGTTCGCGGAGCCGTAGACGATTTTTGTCATCAGGCGCTCGATGTCAAAAATCCCGCTCAAAGAGTCGGTGATCTCCAGCCTGAGCACGGTGTCGTTAACGAGCTCCTCAACCGCCGCCTGACGGTTGTTTATCCTGGAAATATTCATCAGCGGATGTTCAAGCCATGAGCGGATAAGCCGCTTGCCCATCGCTGTTTTTGTCTTGTCGATAACCCAGAGCAGCGAACCGCGCTTTTCCTTGGTGAGCATTGTCTGAGTGAGCTCAAGGTTGCGCTGAGTATTGAAGTCGAGGCGCATATACTGCGCTTCGGAATAGAGCTCGATGTGGCTGATGCGTTCGAGTCCCGACATCTGGGTTTCTCTGAGATAGTTGACAAGCGCGCCGACTGTCGAGAGTATAACGGGCTTGTCTTTGATAATATCGCAGTCCTTACCGAACTGGTCGAGAACCGTCTGCGAGCAGACATCAAGAGAGAACTTTTCGTCCTCAAGCAACTCGACTCCCGCGGAAAGACGGGTTTTAATAAAGCTCGGAAGAGATTTTATTTTTACGATTTCGCCGCCGAGCAGGATTTCGCGCGGAGCATAGGACGAGAGCTGATTTGTGAGGATGTTCACGGAATCCTTTCCCGTGATTTCCGTCGCGTATAATTCCCCTGTGGAAATATCGCAGAAGCAGAGACCGATAGTTTTTTCGGCGGAATACATACAGCAGATGTAGTTGTTCTTGCCTTCCTCGAGCATACTCTGCTCCATTACGGTTCCGGGTGTGATCACGCGGATTATGTCGCGCTTTACAAGTCCCTTTGCCGCCTTTGGATCCTCGGTCTGCTCGCATATCGCCACCTTGTAGCCCTTTGCCACAAGCCGGGCGATGTAGCCCTCGCAGCTGTGGAACGGCACGCCGCACATCGGCGCGCGCTCAGCCTGACCGCAGTCTCTGCCCGTGAGTGTGAGCTCAAGCTCCTTTGAGGCGATTTTTGCGTCGTCGTAGAACATCTCATAAAAATCGCCCAGACGATAAAACAAAATGCAGTCCTTGTTCGCTTCTTTGATTTCAAAGTATTGCTTCATCATCGGTGACAGCTCAGCCAAATTCTCACACCCTTTCAAAAAATCAATTAATTACGAGCAGCCTCCGCAGGTGCTGCAGCTTCCGGTGCAGTCGCCGAGATCGGCGGTTTCGGGATCGGCGCCCTGAGCGCTCTGCTGAATAATCGCGTTGACGCGGTTGAGAACAGCGTCAAAAGCGGACTTTGCGTCGTTGTAAGCGATCATATTGTCGTTTGACATAATTTTGGAGTAAACCTCGCGCATTTCCTTATTGGCCTGAGTGAGCTTTTCCTGATCTCTGTCCTTCTTGCCGGCTTCGTCGTTTATGATCATTCTTTTAAGGTTGAACTCTCCGATCAGGCTCTGGAGCTCAGTGTCGGCGTCGGCTATGTGCTGAGCGTTCTGCCAGTTGATGAAGCTGTCCTCCTGCTGTAAGGCTTTGCCCAATTCTCTTGCAAGTGCAATTACGTCCATTAATTATTCCTCCTGATTATATTAACTCGCCCTTTAAAATCCAGTTGCGGGCCTGAGTGATTTTTACCTCCTGAAAAGTGCCTATCAGGCTTTTGTCGCCCTCGAGCTCAACAATGATGTTGCCGCTTGTGCGGGCGTTCAATTCGTTTGTTTTTTCCTTTACGCTCTCGATGAGCACGCGCTCGCGGCTGCCTACCATAGCGGAGCAGCGCTTTGCTGCGATTTCCTCCTGAACGTCAAGCAGTTCGCGGAACCACTTTGACTTTTCCTCCGCAGAAACGGGATCGTCGAGCTTTTCGGCGGGAGTTCCCTTTCTCGGTGAGAAAATGAAGGTAAACAGCGAGGTGAACTCGACCTCCCTGATAAGCGACAAAGTCTGCTTGAAGTCCTCATAGGTCTCTCCCGGAAAGCCGACGATTATATCGCTTGTGAGCGACACGTCCTCGATGCGCTCCTTGGCGTAAGCGATCGTTTCAAGGTATTTTTTGCGGTCGTAGTGGCGGTTCATCGCCTTTAGTATTCTGTCGGAGCCGCTCTGGAACGGAAGGTGAAGGTGCTTGCTGATGTGCCTTCCCTCGGCGATCGCGTCGATAAGATCGCGCGAGCAGTCCTTGGGGTGCGAGGTCATAAAGCGCAGCCAGTAATCGCCGTCGTATGAATCTATCTCGCGGAGAAGGTTTGCAAAGCTGACGGGAGTTTCAAGCGTTTTTCCGTAGGAATTTACGTTCTGACCTAGCAGGGTGATGTCCTTGTAGCCGAGATCTATCATCTGACGCGCCTCGGTCAGAATGATGTTCTTATCGCGGCTGCGTTCTCTTCCGCGCACATAGGGAACTATGCAGTAGGTGCAGAAATTATTGCAGCCGTACATAATCGGAAGCCAGCCCTTGAAATTTCCGTCGCGCCTTACGGGGATACCCTCGTAAACCTGATTGTCGTCGTTGCCGCGCTCAAACACTCTGCCGCCGTCGACCAAAGCGCGGTACAGAAGCTCGGGAAAATGGTGGAGAGAGTGAGTTCCGAAAACAAGGCCCACGAACGGAAAGCTGTTGTATATGCGGTTTGCCACGTGTTCCTGCTCCATCATACAGCCGCACAGCGCAATCAAAATCTGCGGGTGCTTTCTTTTAAGATTTTTCAGCGCGCCGACGTTTCCGAAAACTCTGTCCTCCGCGTGCTCGCGCACGGCGCAGGTATTGAAAAGAATGAAGTCTGCCTCATCGGGAGAATCGACAAAATCGAAGCCCGAACGGCTGAGCATTCCCTTGATTTTTTCGCTGTCGGCGACATTCTGCTGACAGCCGTAGGTGCGGATAAACGCGAGCGGCTTTTCGCCGCGCTTGCGGATTTCCATAATTTCGGCTGTCAATTTCATATATTCAGATTGCGTTTCGGCCAGCTGATGCGATTTAACGGTCATATCAGGCAAACAAACGCCTCCTCACCCATTTTGTATTAACTGAATAATTATACCACAACTAAAAATGTATTTCAATATCTTTTCTCTGATTTTACACTAGATTTCGTTTTTTATCGACTTATCGGCGTGAAATACCCACCATATGTAGTGGGTGTTGAGCCTACCAGCACTGACTGGGCGATTTCAAAGTCGGTTGAAAAGGTCATTGTGTCCTCATAATCCACCGACGCCGTGACGATTTCCGAGGTTACAACGAGCCTGATGTGGTGGACTGTCTGATTGATCCCCGCCGATTCAAAGCTGCTTTCGAGCTCGGCGGAAAAGCTGCCCGTCACACAGTAGCTGAGCGGAACCTTGGGGCCTTCGTTGGCGATAAGGCTGAGCCCCGTGAAGGCTCCGAGCGGAATGTGCATTGTGTTGTTATGGATTTTTTCAGCCTCCTGCTGTGCCGCAGCTACGATTCTTGTCTTGAGCTCGTTGATTTTCGAGGAATTGGTTTCGATCGACACCGAGCCGTTTTCGGAATACCGCACGCGGGCGAAGTCCTCGTAGGTATAGCCTTCCTCCGAAAGTACCCGCTCGACTGCCGTGCACACCGCGTTGGTCGCGGTTGTCCGGGCAAGACTTGGAATATACGAGGCGCTGAACACCGATACCTGCCTTTCAAATCCCTTGATACCCAAAATAATAAGCAGCGCCGTCAGGAAAAATATTACCGCCCTTTTTCGAAAAATGCGTTTCTTTTTTGATCTGAATTTGCGAGCAAGCAAAAAAACACCCCTCGTACATACTATACAAGGGGTGAATTAAAGTTAAATCAATCTTCTTTTTCGCAGGAATCCTTTTCCGCGCAGTTTTCGCAGTCGGAATCGCAGAACTCCTCGTCCTCGGTGAACAGTCCCGAAAAATCAAATTCGAGCAGCTCGCCGCAGTTGGGACAGTTGATCTCGCCCTCGAGAAGAACATCCTCGGAGACGTTGATCTTCTCGCCGCAGGAGGAACAGGTCACCTCATAAAAGGGGTTGTCCTCGTCGTCGAAATCCTCGTCGAAGTCGTCGTCGTAATAATCGTCATCGTCGTCATCTTCGCCGAAAACCTCGTCCTCTACGTCCGCGAGATCCTGATCGATTTCATCAACCTGGCCGCTCAGCTCGTCATAGAGCTCCTCCATATCCTGAACGTCGTAGGTGATGTCGTCGAGAAGGTCGATAATTGCGTTGATAACCTTGACCTCGGGCTTGGTTTCGTCAAGCGAAAGACCTTCGGCAAGACCTTTGATATAAGCAATCTTTTCTGTTAAATCCATTTTTTACTCCTAATTACGCTCTGCCCATGTACTCGCCTGTGCGGGTATCGATCTGGATGACCTCGCCCTCGTCGATGAACAGGGGAACCTTGATCTCGGCGCCGGTTTCGAGAGTTGCGGGCTTGGTAGCGTTTGTGGCTGTGTCGCCCTTGAAGCCGGGATCGGTCTTGGTTACGGTAAGCTCAACAAAGTTCGGAGGCTCAACGCCGAAAACGTTGCCCTTGTAGGAAAGAACCTTGCAAACCATATTTTCTTTTACAAACTTGAAGTTGTCGCCGAGAACGTTCTTGTTGATGGGAAGCTGCTCCCAGGTCTCGGTGTCCATAAAGTAATAGAGGTCGCCGTCTGCGTAGCTGTACTCCATATCCTTTCTCTCGATGAAAGCGGTGGGATATTTGTCATTGGGGTTGAAAGTCTTTTCAACAACCGCGCCTGTGATAACGTTTCTGATTTTTGTTCTTACAAACGCAGCGCCCTTTCCCGGTTTAACGTGCTGAAACTCGACGATGGAAACAACCTGTCCGTCCATCTCAAATGTAACGCCGTTTCTGAAATCACCTGCTGAAATCATTTGAATTACCTCCTAAGTATTAAGTCCCGTCGCCCTTTGGGCGCGGCTCGGTTACAGTTATTATACATAATAATGAGAAAAAATGCAAGTCTTTTAAAGAATTAACAGTTCCTTTGGCAAAGAAACGAAATTCCGGCACCCGTTTTCGGTCACGCAGACCATATCCTCGATGCGTACTCCGAACTTGTCGGGCAGATAAATCCCCGGCTCGTCGGTGATTATCATTCCCGGCGTCAAAACGGTTTCGCTTTTTGCGGACACAAACGGCAGCTCGTGGATATCGAGTCCGACTCCGTGTCCCGTGGAGTGGCCGAAGTATTTTCCGTAGCCGGCTTCCGCGATAATATCACGGGCGGTTTTATCAACGTCACAGGCGTTCACTCCCGCCTTTATTGCAGCGAGCGCCGTGATCTGAGCGTTTAAGACGATGCCGTAAATTTCCCGCATTTCGTCTGTGGCGCTGCCGACAGCGACGGTTCTGGTCGTGTCGCTGTGGTAGCCCTCATACACCGCGCCGAAGTCGCAGGTGAAGAAGTCTCCCTCGCTGACGATATTGTCAGAAGGCACGCCGTGAGGCAGCGAAGTCTTTTTGCCCGTGATAGTGATGAGGTCAAATGAAACCTCCTGCGCTCCCCTGTTCTTCATCTCAAATTCGAGCCTTGCCGCGAGCGAACGCTCGGAAACGCCGGGCTTGAGATAATTGAGCATTTCAAGATACGCATCCTCGGCGATTTTCTGCGCGGCGGCTATTTTTTCGAGCTCCGTATCGTCCTTGACTATTCTCAGGGAACCGATATGCCTGTCGAGAGAATCTCCCGATACAAGCTCAATCTTTTTTTCAAGGAGAGCATTTTTGTAAAACTCAAAACGGCTGACTGTCACATGCGACGCCTCGATAAAAACGCGGCGGATATGCTCGTGAGTGAGAATATCGAGCAGGCTGCGCGAAAGCTTTTCAAAGCAGACCACCCGGCAGGCGTGCGACTTTTTCTGAGCCGCCTCAAAATAGCGGAAATCCACAAGCAGAGTAGCGCCGCGGCGCGTTACGAGAAGATACCCCTCGCTGCGGAAAAATCCCGTGAAGTAGCCGATGTTGACCTCGTTTGAGATCAAAGCGGCCTCATTGTCGTCCTTGAGGAAGCCTTGCAGGTCGTTAATTCTTTTATGGAATAATCTGTTCATTTTAAAATGTCCTTTAAGGCGTGGATCGCCAGAAAATAACTCAGCTTTCCAAAGCCCGCGATCTGTCCGACGCACACGGGAGCGATTACCGACTTGTGACGGAATTCCTCACGGGCGTGGATGTTTGACATATGTACCTCGACATACGGAATGTTAACAGCGGCGATAGCGTCGCGCAGGGCGTAGCTGTAGTGAGTGAGCGCGCCCGCGTTGATGATCGCGCCGTCAAACTCAAGGCGCGAGACGTGGATGTTGTCGATGAGATCTCCCTCGTGATTGGACTGGTAAACAACCGCCTCAAGCTCGTTGTCGGCGGCGCAGGAAACTATCTCCGCCGCGATAGTGTCAGCGGACTCGGCGCCGTAAACGCCCTTTTCGCGGATTCCGACCATATTGAGATTCGGACCGAGCAAAACTAAAATTCTTTTCATTTTAAAACCTGCTTTCATTGCGATACAAAAAAGCGGACAGATTGCCCTGTCCGCTTGATTGATTATCTGTATTTGCGTTTGCGAGCTGCTTCAGATTTCTTCTTACGCTTTACCGAAGGCTTTTCATAAGCTTCTCTTTTGCGAACTTCAGCAATAACGCCAGCTCTGGCACACTGCTTTTTGAAGCGTCTTAAAGCGCTTTCAAGAGATTCATTCTCTTTTAATCTAATCTCTGCCATCTATCTTCCCTCCCA
>ONIJ01000081.1 GCA_900317875.1 uncultured Eubacteriales bacterium | reverse complement strand
GGCATCTGCGGAGGATTGCCCTGCTGATTGTCGCCGCCCGGCATCAGCTGTTTTCCCGCCTCGTCGCGCGAAGCTCCTCCCGCATTGTCGAGCCTGTCGGTTTCGGGCTTGTAGAGCGCGCCGTCGTCGTCGCCGGTGTTGCGCTCAAGGAAGGAATCCGAAACATCCTCGATCGCGATGTAAAGCCCGTGGACCTCGCCGTTTATCGAGAGCTCGACATAGCTTGTCAGCGAGGCGCTAACGCCTGCCTTGCGCATAATGAGGTAGGAGAGGTAGTCCTTCATATATGTCGCGTCGGACATAATATTGTTGAGGTTGAGCTTGTCAAGCCCCTGATAGGTCTGGCCTTTTTCATATTTTCCGAAGTTTATTTTGAAGCTGTAGCGGTCTGAGTCAGAATCGGCTACCTGCGATAGCGAGGTGTTGCCTTTCGTGGCGAAGGAAACGTTTTCGACCGTGTCGCCGTCAATGGTCACGTCAACGGAATACTTTGTTTTTTTCAGCGGATTTTCCCGAAGGTCCTTCCAGTCGTCCTCCGAGATTTCAACGTTTATCTTGTGGACATAGCTCGTGTCGAAAAGTCCCGACTCATAGCTTGCCGCCTCTGATTTTTTCTCCTCATCGGAGCCTGATGACTGTTTGGACTGACAGGCTGTAAGAACCGAAACGGCAAACAGCGCCGCAAGCAAAAGCGCGCAAAGTTTTTTCATTTGCATAGCCTCCTTTGGATTGTTACGCAGATAGTACCAAGCCAACCTTAAAAAATACTTAAAAACCTGAAAAACGCGGCGGCAGCTCAAAGGCTGCCGCCGCTGAAATAATCAAAACTTCATCTCGTACCAGAGCAGGAACACGTAAACCGCGTAAACACGGTTCCACAGCAGCGCCTCGCCGCCGATGAAGCGGTTCCATAAATCGCGGACGGCGTCCTGATCAAAGAGCTTTTGCGAAGCCTCGCCGAACAGCGCGTCCTCAACGGGCTTGTTGTATTTTTCGTCCGCAAGCCACTTGCGCACGGGAACAGGGAAGCCGACCTTCTTGCGGAACGCCGCCTCATAGGGCAGCTTGCTGCTCGCGGCCTTGCGGAAAACCACCTTGTTCTGCTCGCCCTCAAACTGATATTCCGAGGGGATCCTGCGGGCAACGTTAAAGAGGCGCAGGTCGCTGAACGGCGTGTGGAGCTCAACTCCGCAGGCGGTGCTTGTGCGGTCGGTGTTCAGATAAATATCGCCCTCGAGCCAAAGCGAGATGTCGATCGTCAGCTTTTGAGCAAGCGGGCTCTGTCCCTGAACCTCTGCCCAGAGGTCTTTTACGGGATCAACGGCATTAACGCTGCCGTCAAAGTCGAGCATAAGCGACTTTACTACCTCCTCCGACATAATATGCGAGCAGGTGAGGTAAGTCCAATCCTCGGGCAGCACACGCTTGTGAGCGTTGTAGCCGCCGAAAAATTCGTCGATTCCCTCTCCGGAGTAAACGACCTCGGCGTGTTCTCTTACAGCCTTGCAGCCGAGCGAAAATGCTACCGCCGAAGCGTCGCCGAGCGGCTGTCCCATTTTATCGATAACGGTCGGAATGCGTTCAAAATATTCGTCGGGTGCAATCATTTTTACGTTGAAGCCCTTGCCGAGATATTCGGCGGTGCTGCGCGCGAGCGAGGACTCGTCAAAGCCCTCCTCCTCGTAGCCGACGGTATTTGCGGCGGCAGCGTCGCTCGCGGCTAAAAGATATGAGGAGTCAACGCCGCCCGAAAGGAATGACTCCTTGTATGGCAGCTTGTCGTCGCCGCGCTCCTCCGAGAGGATCTCGTCAACGGTTTTTTCGATTTCCGCAGCCCACTCGTCGGCGGATTTTGAAGCGTCGGGCTCAAAAACGGGCTTCCAGTAGCGCACAACCTTTGTTTTCTCGCCGTCCCACTCAACATAATGTCCGGGACGCAGCTTGAAAACGCCCTCATAAAAGGTCTCCTCGCCGATGGGATAGCCGTAGAAAAGGTACTGCTGGAGCATTCTTTTGTTGAGACGCTTTTCAAATCCATCTGCGGCGGCGATTTCGTTGATGTCGCCCGAGCAGATCAGTTCCTTGCCGATAACGGCGTAGAACATCTGCTTCTGACCTACCTGATCGCGGACGACAAACAGCTTTTTAAGCTTCTCGTCCCAAATCGCAAAGGCGAACATACCGTAAAGGTGCGCCATCATATCCATATGCCACTTTGCGTAGGCCTTTTTAAGGATTTCTGCCTCGCGCTCCTCACGCCCGAGGTCGGGAGAGATACCCAGCTCGCCGCAGAGCTTTTTGAAGTTGCGGATGTATCCGCTGAAATATTTTATTTGAATGTTTTCCATAGTTTTACCTCCGTGTCACAATTTGTCGGTTCCTGTCAAATTATAACATTAAGAGGGAGCATAGTCAAACCCTTCGCGCAAAAAAATGCGCGCAGGACGCTATACGAACATATAGTCCGCGTCGCAGTCCTGCGCGTCGCCGCAAACGCTTTTTGCGTTCATCGGTTTTGGCTTGGCAGTCATTTTTTTGAAAAAGTTCTTTTTTGAGCTGTCGCGGCTCACCTTTGCAGCCGCCACCGCCGAAGCGGCTGCCGCCGCCAAAATCACCAGTTTTATCATTTGAATACACTCCTTTTGTTTTTGTTGAGCTCATTATAACATAAAGACTATGACAAAACTATGACAACGCGATGGCAAAATTAATGCGCCGGCCAAAATGACCGGCGCTTAATAAAGCTGTTCAATTACAGAAGCTTAGTAACTGTGAAGTTGTTTTTGCCGTTGAGGTATCTGCTGTTCTTAACAGCCTCGTCGATAGTTTTGTAGCTGAGCGAGTCGTCAGCATTGCCTTCGTTTACGAGCTTGCCGTCCGCGATCGACACCTTATTGGTGCTGAAGTAGAAGGTCTTGAAGAACTTTTTGGTCACGTTGTTGTAAACGCAGACAATGCGGTTTTCGGAGTTGTTGCTGCAGAAGTAGATGTTCTTGAGCTCAAGAGTATCTGTGTCGCGGCTGAGGGAAT
>ONIJ01000016.1 GCA_900317875.1 uncultured Eubacteriales bacterium | reverse complement strand
TGAGCTTTACAGACACATCGGACCCAACACAGACGTTCCCGCAGGCGACCTCGGCGTAGGCGGCAGAGAGATCGGCTACATGATGGGCCAGTACAAGAGAATCCGTGACAGCTACGACGGAACCCTCACAGGTAAGGGTGTTCCCAACGGCGGTCTTGCAGGCAGAGATGAAGCTACAGGCTACGGCATCGTATTCTACGCAAGAGAAATGCTCAAGCACTTCGGCGAGACTCTCGAGGGCAAGAAGGTTGTTATCTCCGGCTTCGGCAACGTTGCTTGGGGTACTGCTAAGAAGCTCGAGCAGCTCGGTGCAAAGGCTATCACAATTTCCGGTCCTGACGGCTACATCCTCGACGAGGAAGGCGTAACAGGCGAGAAGATTGATTACCTCCTCGAGCTCCGCGCTTCCGGTAAGAACATCTGCTCTCCCTATGCTGAGAAGTATCCGAACGCCAAGTTCTTCGCAGGCGAGAAGCCCTGGGGTGTTAAGGCTGACCTCTACATTCCCTGTGCTACTCAGAACGAGATCCACACCGCTGACGCAGAGAAGATGGTTGCAAACGGCTGTAAGTTCCTCTGCGAGGGCGCTAATATGCCTACTACAAACGAAGCTATCGAGTATCTCCAGGAGAACGGCGTTGTCGTTGGTCCTTCCAAGGCTGCTAACGCAGGCGGCGTAGCTTGCTCCTGCATCGAGATGGCTCAGAACGCTGAGCACCTCATCTTCTCCGAGCAGGAAGTATTTGACAAGCTCGAAGGCATCATGGTTAACATCTTCAAGCAGTCCATGGACGCTTGCGAGAAGTACAACCTCGGCGACAACCTCATCGCAGGCGCTAACATCGCAGGCTTTGAGAGAGTTGCAAAGGCTATGATGTTCCAGGGTATTTGCTAATAAAATCTACCATATACAAAAATGGCGCCCGGCTTTGTCCGGGCGTTATTTTTATACTATAGCTATATTGACAGATAAAAAAGCGTGTGATATAATTTTTGAAATTTAACGAAAGGGGAGAGAGGATTGAATAATCTCGGCACCAAAACGCTTGAAACCGAGCGCTTGATATTAAGAAAAACAATTGAAAGCGACGCTGAGCCGATGTTTAATAACTGGGCAAACGATCCGCGCGTGACTAAATATTTGACATGGTATCCTTACGAATCCGCGCAGCAGCTTCACGACACCTATCATCAGTACCTTTTGGAAAGCCAGAAAAAGGATAACTTTTTTGACTGGAAAATTGTTTTGAAGGAAATCGGCGAACCGATAGGTTCAATCGGCGTTGTAAATATAAGCGAGGAAATCGAGGAAGTCGAAATCGGTTACTGCTTAGGATTTAACTGGTGGCATCAGGGAATTATGACAGAGGCTTTCCGCGAAGTAATCCGCTTTTTGTTTGGAGAAGTCGGGGTGAACCGCATTGAGGCCAGGCACGACGTTAATAATCCTCATTCCGGTGACGTTATGAAAAAGTGCGGATTAAAATTTGAAGGCACGCGCAGACAGGGCGGCAAAAATATTCAGGGAATTGTCGATCTTTCAGTGTATGCGATACTGAGAGAGGATTACCGGAAAGATTGTTAATTTTTTAACAGGTGAGGGAAATGGCAAAAAAATTATCTTCTGTCATAAAAGATCAGACCGACAGAGCTCTTTGGGAGGTTTGGAATATCATTGACTGCGTACCCGAGGAGCTCTGGAGCAGAGAATACTGCGAAATGCCGCTTTATAAGCATATCTATCATATGTTGCATTCGCTGGATTTGTGGTATATCAATCCTAAGGCTTCCGATTATTGCGAGCCTGAGATCCACGTGCCTGATTTGAATAACCTTGATGTCGTTACAGACAGATTTATTTCAAAATCGAAGATTTCAGACTACTATGACGCTATCAAGGATAAGATCACAGCTTATACAAATTTTCTCGACGATACAATGTTAAGTGAAAGACCTGCAGATTGCCCGTATTCAAAATTTGAATTGATACTTGCGCAGTTCAGACATCTGCACACGCATATGGGAATGATTATGGGATTCATTATAGAAGCGACCGAGCAGTGGCCGACAGTGCTCGGTCTCGAAAGACCGATTCCTCAGGACGATAATTACGAGAAGTTCTGTTAATAGCGTGCATCTTAATAATTTGGCCTAATTACACGCTGTCAGCCGAAGGCTGAATAGATAATAATTTAAGCCGTGTTTTGCTTTGATTTTTCGTAATGCTCTTCCCCGAATTATACAAAATATTCATTTTGTATAATTATTCCGATACAGAATTATGCCTCTCTCCGTTTGTGCTATAATATAATAATAACGATAAATCTTTTGAGGTGCTTATGGCTGTACGATTTCAGGACGAGTCCTTCCCGATTTTGAAGGAATATCTTTTTTATCAGCAGACGATCCGACAAAAATCTCCCAAGACCGTAGACGAATATTTTCTCGACTTGCGGACGTTTTTCCGGTTTATGAAGTTTTACCGCAAAACGGTTCCAAGTGACGCGGACTTTGAATCAATCGCGATCGACGACATCGATTTGGCGTTCTTGCGAAAAATTGATTTGAACGACGCCTACGAGTATATGAATTATCTTCAGCGCGAGCGCGGCAACAGCGCTTCTTCCCGCGCGAGGAAATGCTCGAGTCTGAAAGGCTTTTTTAAGTTTGTCACGAAGAAAAAGCATTATCTCGAAAAGGATCCCGTCGAGGAGCTCGAAATTCCAAAAAAGAAAAAAGCGCTTCCAAAATACCTCACTCTCGAACAGAGTATCGAATTGCTCAACGCCGTTGAGGGTGAAAACCGCGAGCGCGATTACGCTATTATTACCCTATTTCTCAACTGCGGTCTGCGTGTTTCGGAAATGTCGGGACTCAATTACACTGATATAAGGAACGACAACACGATCCGCGTGCTCGGCAAAGGCAACAAGGAGCGCGTTATTTATCTGAATTCGGCGTGCGTTAACGCTATAAACGATTATATGCGAGTTCGTCCGGTTGACGAGGTCAAGGATAAGAACGCGCTGTTCATCAGCCGTAATCACCGCAGGATGTCTGTAAAGACAATTCAGGCTATGGTTTATAAATATCTTGAAAAAATCGGCCTGAGCGCTCAGGGCTATTCCTGTCACAAGCTCAGACACACCGCTGCAACGCTAATGTATCAGCACGGAGGCGTAGACGTCAGAGTTTTAAAAGAGGTACTCGGTCACGAGAATTTGGGAACAACCGAAATCTACACTCATCTGAGCAGCGAACAGATGAAAAAGGCTGCGGATTCCAATCCGCTTGCAAAGGTAAACAAAAAGACAGGTCAATAAGCCTGTCTTTTCTTTTATTCTATTTCAACTGCCCCGCCGATGTCGGTTAACGGTTCTGCAGGACATAATATTTCTATATTAGAATTATATTTCTTGCAGAACTCTGATATTTTTTCATAATCGGGATGCTTTCGGATATTGCCGAAAAAATACACCGTATTGCCGCCGGAAAACGACGCGCCTCCGATAAAGCCGTAATCGAAGCCTTCAAGTCGGATGTTTCCCTGTGAGATCAACAGCACATCAATTTCGTTCTTTCTCAGAGCCTTTTCAATTGATTTGTCGGCGGTTATTGCTGCTTTTTCGGCGATTATCAGCGTTGAGCAGCGAGTGTAGCCCTGACTGACATCAACGGTTTTTATGCCGTTTTCTTCGCAGAAATCGAGGACTGTTTTATCCGTCGCGCTCAGCTTGCCGTAAAGTGTATTATTCAGAAAAAGGCAGTTGAGCCGCACATTTTCGGGGTAGGTCTTCCCTATCTTGTCTGCGCAGTCGCCGAGCGTGAAAATTCTATCGCGGATTTTCAGGATCTGCATATCGGCGTGGTGCTGCTCAGGCTTATGAAAGATGTCTATTTTCTTTGTTGGAATTATATCATAACCATACTTTCGCAGCTCATCGCAGAATTTGGGGTATTCGCCGCTCATTACAAGGCGATTCATTGGCTTATTGCCTCAAACGCCTCGCGGATGTTTTTAACTCCTATGAGCTGTGCGTTCTCGCAGACAACACCCTTAAGGTTGTGATACGGGAGAACGATTTTTTCAAAGCCCAGTCTTACCGCCTCGTTTATTCTCATCTGAGCCTGAGAAACTGAGCGGATCTCACCCGCAAGTCCGATTTCACCGAATACGACCGCTTTTTCGTCGACGGGAGTATCCTTCAGGCTGCTGATGAGCGCCATAGCGATCGAAAGGTCGATTGCAGGCTCGTCCACTCTCAGACCGCCGACGATATTTATGTAGGTGTCGCAGTTTGAAAAGTAATATCCGGCGCGCTTTTCAAGCACCGCGAGCAGCATTGAAAGGCGGTTATAGTCAAAGCCCGTTGCCATTCGCCGCGCGTTGCCGTAGCCGCTTTGTGTCGCGAGCCCCTGAGTTTCGGCGAGAATAGGCCGTGAGCCCTCGATAGTGCAGGTTACGCAGGTGCCCGAAACGTTTGTAGGTCTGCCCGAGAGGAGCATTACCGAAGGATTGTCGACTTCCTTAAGGCCTTTATCGGTCATCTCAAATACGCCGATTTCATTTGTGGATCCGTAACGGTTCTTGACCGCTCTCAGAATACGGCAAGCCATCTGCTTGTCGCCCTCGAAGTGAAGCACCGTGTCAACTATGTGTTCGAGCACCTTTGGACCTGCTATCGAGCCTTCCTTGTTGACGTGGCCGACAACGAACATAGGAATATCAAGCCCCTTTGCCGTGCGCATAAGCATATTTGTGCACTCGCGAACCTGAGTTACGCTGCCCGGCGATGAGCTGAGCTCGGTTAGGTTCATCGTCTGGATCGAGTCGATCATCACTAAATCGGGTTTTACGTTTTTTATTTGCTCGCAGACGACCTCAACATCCGTTTCGGTCATAACGAACAGATTCGGAGAATTTACTCCGAGCCTTATCGCCCTGAGCTTAAGCTGGCGTTTGCTCTCCTCGCCCGATACATAGAGAATTTTCAGACTGTCGCCCATAAACTGGCAAATCTGCATTAACACGGTTGATTTTCCTATTCCGGGATCGCCGCCGAGCAGAATAAGACTGCCCTTGACGATTCCGCCGCCGAGCACGCGGTTGAGCTCCTTGCAGCCCGTGTCGTAGCGGTGTTCATCCTCGGTGGAGATTTCCTCAATTGAAAAGGGCTTTGCATATGATGAAAAAGACCTCGCTTTTGCCGCCGGAGCTGCTTTTGAGGTGTCTTTGATCTCCTCGTTCATCGTGTTCCACTCGCCGCAGGACGGGCATTTTCCGTACCATTTCGGCGATTCGTGGCCGCACTCGGAGCAGATATAAACGCTTTTTATTTTAGCCATAGTTTTTCACTTCCGTCAGTTTGAATTGTGATAATCGAGAAATCCCGCGACGATCGCAAGCGACATCTGCTTTTGGTACTCGTCGGTCAACAGCTTTTCGCGCTCGGCGCTGTTTGAAAGAAAGCCGCATTCGACGAGCACGGCGAGATTGTTTGTGTTTTTGAGAAGGTATATCTCCTTGCCTGCCGCCTTGCAGGCGCGCTCGTTTTCGGGCTGGAGCAATTCCTTGATTTTGATTTTTATACATTCTGCAAGGGATGCGCTGTTTTCATTGTTTGGAGAATAAAAAACCTGAGCGCCGTGCGAGGATGAGCTTGAAAATTTGTTTTGATGTATGCTCAAAATCACGTTATTATCGGAAGAATTATACATATCAAGCCGCATTTTCATATCGTTGTACTTGCGTTTTTTAACGTCCTCTCCCTCGCTTGTCAGCGCGTCGTCGGACTCTCGCGTCATTTTGACCTCATAGCCGAAGAGCGTCAGCAGGTCGGCGCAGTCGTGTGCTATCGGGAGGTTTACCTCCTTTTCGAGCACGCTCCCGACTACCGCTCCGCCGTCCTCGCCGCCGTGTCCCGCGTCGATTATCAGCGTCGGAAGCGCTTCTTGCAAAGGCGCGGAGGTTTGGAGGGTTATGTTTTTAGCTGAGTTTATCATCAGGCAGACAAAAAGCGAAAAGCAAAGTATAATTGCCGAAATAACGGCAGGCTTCTTGTATTTCATCGCGTCACCTCTGCCTAAAAATATGCCGCGCGCCAAGATAATTATACATCATTTAATCTGCGTTGGCAATAAAAATGAAATTTCTCTTGTAGTTAATTTAACAAAGTGCTATAATATTTTATGAATCAGGTAAGTTAAGGAGAGGACAGAAATGAAGAAACCGGGAAGAAACGACGAGTGCTGGTGCGGCAGCGGAAAAAAGTATAAGAAATGCCACATCGACTTTGACGAAAGAATTGAAGAAATCGGCGGCGAGGGCCATATCGTCCCCGATCACACAATAATCAAAACTCCCGCGCAGATCGAAAAAATAAAAGAGAGCGCAAAAATCAATATCGCTGTGCTCGACTATGTGGCGGAACACATCAAGGCGGGAATTTCAACCGCCGAAATTGACCGCTGGGTTTATGACGTAACAACAAAAATGGGCGGAATACCCGCTCCGCTCGGCTATGAGGGCTTTCCAAAAAGCGTCTGCACCTCAATCAATAATGAGGTTTGCCACGGCATTCCCTCTGATGACATAATTCTGAAGGACGGAGATATTGTCAATGTCGACGTGTCTACAAACCTCAACGGCTATTATTCCGACTCCTCACGTATGTTCTGCATCGGCGAGGTCAGCGAGGACAAAAAGCGTCTTGTTGACGCCGCGAAGCAGGCGCTTGATGAGGGGTTGAAGGAGGTCAAGCCATGGGGCTTCCTCGGAGATATGGCTCAGGCTGTCAACGACTACATAAAGAGTATGGGTTATTCGGTTGTAAGAGAGGTCGGAGGTCACGGAATAGGACTGGAATTCCACGAGGATCCGTGGGTGAGCTACGTTACCGAAAAGGGCACCGAAATGTTGATGGTACCGGGACTTTGCTTCACGATTGAGCCTATGATCAATATGGGCAGACCTGAGATTTTCACCGACGAGGAAAACGGTTGGACTATCTACACAAAGGACGGCTCGCCCTCTGCTCAATGGGAAATTCAGGTTCTTGTCACCGAGGACGGTTATGAGATAATCAGCTACTAAAAAATTTGCACCTGTCTGACGGCAGGTGCATTTTTACATTATTGATAAAAACCGTATTTGATTTGTATTCTTTCAAGCTTTTCGAGCATCGGCTCGGCAAAAAAGAAAAGAAACGCCGCAGTGGAAAACGCGTGAATCACATCATACGGCAAGCCCTGAGCGTAAAACGCTATGAGTGAGGATTTGTTGATCTCGATGTGCGAGAGCACGAGTGAAGAAAAGTTCATTATTCCGCCGTAAATCACTATTACAGCGATAAAGCCGAACACGCACATTACGCCTCTGTGACACAGAAGCAGGCCCTTTTGAAAGAGAATGCCGGCTATCAAGCCGATCAGGCCGGCGGCGAACATCTGCCACGGAGTCCACGCGCCCTGCCCGAAGTACATATTCGAAACGAGCATTGTCACAGCTCCTACAATAAACCCCGTTTCTCCTCCGAGAGCCGCTCCGCAGATTATCACCAGTGCGAGCACGGGCTTTATCTGAGGAAGCGCCGCAAAAGCGGTTCTTCCCGCAACGGCAAGCGCGCAGAGAGAGGCAATCAATACAAGCTCTCTTGCCTGCGGTTTTCTCCCCTCGAAAACCATAAAAAACGGAAGCATACATTCAAGCAGAACCAAAAGTGAAATAAAAAGGTACTTTTGGTCGTAAAGATAGGCGTTGCCTATGTAAATCGTTATCGGGATGAACAGCAGAACAATTATTGCGGAGACGACGGTCCTTTTGCCGAGCTTTCGTTTTTCACGCTTTGCGACTTCTGATTTGTGACCGAATGAGCCGAGCGAGATCATCATCAGCAGCGCCGGAAACGCGAGCAAAGAAAAATTGATCCAAAGATTATCAGGTTCCATTGGGAGCCTGATTTTTTTGATGTTTACAAGGATACCGAAGATAAGGAGCAGCGCGCCGGTTATTCCCAGTAGCTTTTTCCACAGAGGGAGCTTTTTCTTATCAGTTTTCCTGCTCTCTAACTGAAAATCAGGCTCGGGAGTGTCGTCATCGTCAAAATTATCCTCTGCCCTTTTGCCTGTGCAGCAGTAGATCACGTCCTCTGCCGTTACCGCGTCGGGAATTACGCCGCGCGACATACGTGCCGATGAGGTGACATAAAAGCTGTTCTGCGAAAAGAACTCACGCGGAGTGCCGCTCGCAGTGACCTCGCCGTTGAACATCATCAGGCAGCGATGGCTGTATTTTGCGCAGAACTCGATGTCGTGGCTGACCATTATTACAGCGGCGCCGGAATCGGTCAGTCCCTTAATAATGCTTGCGAACTGCCTTTTAAACTGAGCGTCAAGTCCTTTTGTCGGCTCATCGAGCAGTAAAACTCTCGGTTCAAGAAGCAGCAGCTTTGCCAGGACGACCTTCTGCATTTCGCCGCCCGAGAGGTCGAACGGATGACGGTTCAACAGATTTTGAAGCTGACATTTTCTTATTATCGCTTTTATCTTTTGTTCCTGCTCCGTTTTTTCAAGTCCCGTTCCTTCAAGAACCTCCCAAAGCGTTTCGCTCACGGATCTTCCGTTTAAAAGCGCCTGCGGATTCTGCGGCAAAGCCAAACATAATTCTTTATTGGAAATAACCTTTCCTTTATAAGGCTTGTTTATGCCGTTAATCAGTGAAAGTAAAGTGCTTTTTCCTGTTCCGTTTCCTCCGAGAACCGCAAGAAATTCTCCTCGGTTCACCGTAAGATTAAGCCCTTTTATCACATCGGGAGAGCTTTTTTCATAACGGAACCAGATATTTTTAAGCGTTATTGCAGCCTCGCTTCTTATGGGAACTGTTTCGGGAAAAAGCGGCAGCAGCTCGTGATTTGATTTGAATTTTTCCAACCATTCCCTGCCCTGCGTCACCGTAACCGGGCAAGGGCTTTCGCCGCTGTCAACTGCGTCCCAAATACGCATAGGAGCCGGAAGCGACAAAAAGCAGGCGCTTTTTCTGTTCCTGAGGTTTTCGCCTGTGCGAGAAGGAACATCATCGGAGATGAGTTTCCCGTCCTCGATAACAAGCACCCTGTCGCTTATCGGAAGCACGTCCTCCAGCCTGTGTTCGGTGATTATGATTGTTGTGCCGAGCTCGCGGTTAAGCCTTTGCAGACAGGACAAAAAATCGGTCGCTGCGATCGGATCAAGCTGAGCGGTCGGTTCGTCGAGAAGAAGAATGCCGGGCTGCGCAGCCATAACCGAAGCGAGATTGAGAAGCTGCTTTTGACCGCCCGAGAGAGTTGAAACATCGGCCTCAAAATAGCTTTGAATACCGAAGAAAGAAGCTGTTTCGGCAACCCGTCGGGAAATCTTCTCCCGATTCATCCCGAGACTTTCAAGTCCGAAGGCGAGCTCGTGCCAGACCTTGTCGGTAACTATCTGGTTATCGGGCGACTGCTGGACAAATCCGATAAGCTCTGTCTGCTCACGCATTGAGAGTGCACTTATTTCCGTATTATTAACGGTTATCCTGCCCGATTTGATACCGTGAGGAGCAAGAACCGGCTTTAAATGTCTGAGGAGAGTGCTCTTTCCGCTTCCGGAAAGGCCGCAGAGAGTGACGAACTCGCCGCTGTTAACGGAGAAGGAAATGTCCTTCAGCGCTTCCTCGTCGGCTTCGGGATAGCGAAAGCTCAGATTTTTGACTTCAATCGCTTCCATCTTATTCCCTCCCCTATGTTGATTATTATCGGCGTCAGCAGCAACAGCGCGTAAACTATGTAAAACAAAATGCTGAAAACGTCGGTTAAGCTGCCCTTTATCATCGGATAGTATCTGAATTTCATTTTGCCGAACGAAATCAAAAACACCAGTACCAAGGTTTCGGAAATAATTGCACCGAGCAGAGCCGCGTCGGACCTGTGAAAGCGGAAAAGCGTATAGGCGGTTCTGCCCTTTAAGCCGTATCCCCTGCTTTTCATTGAGTCTGAGGTTTCGACGGCGTTTTCCATTGCGCGGCTGATCATTATTGACAGCACGCGCAGGGCGCCCTTTAAACGCGATGTGAGCGATTTTTTGCCGCTGTTGTGAATTTTTCTTTGAGCAAGCCTTACTTCCCTGAATTGCGCAATAAAGCGCGGAATAAAGCGCAGCGACATCGACAGCACCAGACTCAGCGCGGGCGCGAGCCTTCCGAAAAGGTAAACGAGCTTGTCGGAGGTCATAACCTTGTTGAAGCTCGAAAACCAAAGCACTACAGCGCAAAGCAGAACTGCCGAGGCGACTCCGTAGGCAATTGACTCAAGCGTGAGAGGATTGCCCCACGGTAGATAGCGCAGAATTGTTACTCCTCTGTGATTGACGACGGGATTTATCAACATTATCAACAACGCGGTCGGAAGCAGGAACCTCAGACTGAAAAGCACGGTCTTTTTGCCGCCTGTAAACACCGCGTAAACCGCCGAGCAGAGTATTGTAATGCCTAGGCAGACGGGCTGCATAATGAACATTGTCAACGTGATGGCGGAAACGAAAAACGCCAGATTGACGAGCGGATGTGTTGAAGCAAAGCTATCTCTCATTTTTTGCGTAACCTCCGCCGACGTCGTAACCGAGGTTGCAGGTGTATTTCCACTCGATCACATCGCCGTCCTTGACCTCGTATTTTGAGCATCCATAGCTTGGGAAAAAGCCGTTTACGCAGTACATCCATCCGGAGTTGCCTCCGCAGTCAAATTCGTAGAGGTTTGCTATTCCCTCGATATACACGGAATCGTAGGCGACTGTTTCGGTGAACTCCATATGGATATTCTTTCTTTTGCAGACGCGCTTTAAAACGTCAAAAACGGTCTCGCCTTCCTGAATGATCACCGTCGTCGGCTTCAGTATCCAGCCGTCGTCCGGAACAATTTCCTCCAAGCCGTCGTCGAGCTTGCCCATATTACCGAGGATCGTGGCGCAGGAAATTGAAAAAGTGCAGGACTTTTTGACAGGCGGCTTTTTATTCTGCTCTGTAGGCGATGCTGCAGGTTCGGCCGCCTTTGTTTCCTCGGGAACGGTTTTGCCGCCGTCGCCGTCACTCTTTGCCTGAGGCTTTTCGTTGGAATTGTTTGGCGTGCTGACCGCCTTATTTTCTGTGCTTTTTGAAGCGGACACGGAGCTTTCCGAAGAAGGCTGAGTCGCAGGCGAAGCGGATAATGAAGCGGCTGTTGCAGGCTGACTCGGTTCGATCTGTTGAACAGAGGCTTCTTGCTCTTCCTCGTCCTCAAAGTCGTCGATCACTTCCAGCGGATTATCGACCGTTGCGGCTGTTTGGAATTCTCCCTGCTTTGCCGCTTCGGCTTCCTTTTTAGCCTGTTCAACGCTGCCGCCGCTTAAAAACGCGGCTACGAGGATCGCGATTATTACGGCGGCGCCGATTATTATGAACTTGTATTTTTTAATGAATGAAAGCATAAAACAGTCCTCAGGAAGCGAGGATTCTCTGGAATTCGGTGACATCGCCAACGTCGATCCTTCCGTTTCCGTTGATATCCGCCAGCTTCTTTTGCGCGGTAGTGAACGTGACGTCGAATTCGGCAAGGTATTGCTGGATATATGTGGCGTCGAGAATGCTTTGAGAGCCGTCGCCGTTCAAATCCAAAACCTTATACGACTGCACATCGGTCATATCAAAAAGTGCCTTGTCGTTGTTTTGTAAGCGCTTAAACGCCGTCATTGCGTAAAACGCCTGTTCGGTGGACATCTGATTATATCCGTTGCCGATAGTATGGGCGAATCCGCCCTCGACGGAAAACTGCATAAGGCTGTCAAACAGTGTTTTGCCGCCCTTGCAGAACCGTTCGTCGCTTTCGGGATCGATTCCGAGGACGGAGAGCGCTGTGATGACCTGAGCGCAGCTTTCCGGGTTGAAGTCATCGTAAGAATAGTAGCCGCCGCTTTCGCGCTGCAATGAAGCGAGAAGAGCAACTCCGTTGTCGGACGCTGTCCGGACCGCTTCGTCGAAACAGCCGTACGGCGACAGCGCAAGCAGCGCCATCGAGGTCATATCGGGATCCGATATTTCGCTGTCAAGGCCCCAGCCGCCGTCTGAGTGCTGAGAATCGAGAATCGCGGAGATCATTACGTCGCGCGAAGAGCTTGAGCCGTAGCCGCAGGTATCGAGCGCGATCAGCGCCCAAATCACGCCGTTTATCCCCTGCTTTTTTACGTAGTCGAAATCCTCAAGCGGCGCTGTGAGGTCGTATCCGCATACATTACGAGGATCCTTTCCTATTGCGGAAAGCGCGATTACAACGCGGGAGTTATCGGTGGATTTTCTGCGGTGAAGCTGATTTGAGCCTGCGTTTTTCACGTAACTCTCAACGTTGCCGTAATAGGCGTTTTTGGTTTCCTCGGAGATAAGTCCTGCTCTTGACAAACCGAGCACAGTCCATTCGCCGCCTACTGAGCCGACGCTCGGCGAGGTGATTAAACTCAAACGCTCGGCAGTGCTGCTGTATTTTTCGCTGAACTCCTCATCCGATAAAGCGGAGGCGGAGCTTATTGAGAACAGAATTGAAAAAATAAAAATAAACGGAATTGTTATCTTCAGCTTTTTATTCATTTTTAAGCCCCGCTTTCTCGAGCGCTCTGGGCCACGGACCCAGCTTTTGCTTTATAAAACAGACAGTCTCGCTGTCAAAATCACTTTTCTTAGGAAGCCTGCCGAGAGATTTGCTTTTTTCAACAAGCAGCTCCACGGCAGTTTGCATTTTATTATCCTCGCTCATTCAGCTAAACTCTGCAATATTGCGCTGCATTGCCGTAGCGTCCTGAAGATCGATAACGCCGTTGCCGTCAAAATCAGCGATAGCGGTCTGAGCGTCGGTGAGAAATTCAAACTCGGCGAAATGTCTCTGAAGAATAGTTACGTCCTCGATGTCGACTTTTCCGTTGCCGTTCAAATCGCCTTTGACGGGAGAATACTTGACCTTGAAGGTGTAGACGGTCTCGTCCGCGGTACCTGCCCAGCTGTTCATCGAAGGCCAAGCGGGATTGCCCACTCCTACATAAACGGTGTCGCCGTCCTTGACCTCGAAGCCGTGACCTCTGCGGATGTCGGCGCCTGAAACCTCGGGCTGATATTCGTTGAGATAAATTCTGACCTGATAGTTTTTGTTCTGAGCTTCGGTATAAAGGGCAATTTCGGCTTCGGGCGCTGTTATGCCGATTTCCGATTCAAGCGTTTCAGAGTCAAATTCAGCAAAGCCCGCTTTAGTTTCGGATGACACAAACTCGCCCGTGATTTTCTGAGAGCCGGAGAGCTTTGTATTGAAATCGCCGTAAAGGCTTCCGACATCCGAGCCCCAGGCGCAGGTGTACATCATAACGATTTCGTCGCCCGCCTGAACGCCGTTATTTGCGACAGTGTAGGACTGTGTGCCGTCGGCTGTGAACCAGTCGTTGAGGGTAGCCATCCATCCGCCGCTGCCGTTGTATGCGTACTCCGCCAAGCCGTTGATCGACGAGATATAGCCGTAATTTGATACGGTGAACTCATATCCGTTGCTTGTAATCGCTCTTTCGATGAGGGTTTCCATTGAGTCATCTTCCTTGAGCTCAACGTTAACACTCAGCAGCTCGCCGCTCCAGGGAGCGCCGTCCTCGGTTGACATCCTGTAATTCTGTACGGTTACCTTGACGGTCTTTTCGGTTTTTGCGCCTGCGCTCATTACACCTAAAGCTGAGAGCATAAGCGTTAACGCCAGCACAAGTGAGATCAGTTTTTTTGAATCCTTTTTCATAAATAATCCTCCAAATAAAAAATGCTTTTCTATAAAGAAAAGCACAACACAAAAAACCGCATACCGCTGCGGCTGAAATGGCTGTGCTTCTTCTTGTCCAAGAAGACAAATCCAAGCCTGCGCGGAAGTAACCCGACTCATTAAAAAACACACGGTAATGACAGTTGCTGCGGATTCTCACCGCATTCCCTATTACCCGCCCGAATGGACGGAACGCGCAAGCTGTTATTAAATTGTTTTGATTATAGCATAAGAATTTGTATTCGTCAACGCCGCCGCTTTAATTTGTCGAACGGAAGCTGAACGAAGATGACGGCTGCAAACATAATTACACAGCCGAGGATCTGCGTCGCTGTGAGGCTTTGATCCTGTGACAAAAAACCGAGCTCATACGCAAAATAGCCCGTGACCGCCGACACAACGGACTCAAGGCTCATTATCATTGCGGCAATTGTTGGATTGAAATTGCGCTGGCCGAGGATTTGAAGCGTGTAGGCTACTCCGCTCGACATTATTCCGACGTAAAGTATCGGTATGAGTCCGCTCTGAAACTGTTCGACAGTCGGCGATTCAAAGATAAACGCAAGTATCCCACAGGATATTCCGCTGACAAAAAACTGCATACACGACAGCATAACTCCGTTTGTCTTAGGGGCAAAACGGTCAATGAGCATAATGTGTATCGTAAAAAGAAGCGCGCAGACAAGCACCAGCAAATCTCCCGGCGAAACAGTAAGCCCGTCGGTAATGCATAAAAGATAGAGTCCGATTATTGCCGCGGCCGCTCCTATCCAGACGGTGAAGTGACATTTTTTTCCGAGAAAAAGCCCCAGTATCGGCGTAAGAATAATATACAGAGTTGTGATGAAGCCTGCCTTTCCGACGGTTGTGTACTTTACTCCGTACTGCTGAAAAACCGACGCCGCTCCCAGCGCCGCACCGCAGAGAAGCCCGCTTAAAACGGCGTACTTTTTCGGAACTTTGCTGACGGGGATCTCATCTCTGTCTGCGAGAAAACGGGGATTGAAATACTTGATTATTACAATCGGCAAAAGCACCAGACCGCCTAGAATATACCGCGACGAAGTAAAGGTGAGCGGCTCCATATGTTCGTTTCCCATCGACTGAAAAACAAATGCCACACCCCAGATTATCGCGGTGAGCGATAAATAGGCGCTTCCGCGCAAATTATACAGCTTAGTCATAAACCCACCTCTGAATCATTCCCGACAATTTTACCACGTCAAAGAAATAATTTCAAGGGTGAGAACGCTTTTTGGCTTTTCACATAGTATGATGGTGAGAACCCGGAGATGATGATATGGAAAAAGGAACGGAGCTGATTAATATTCCGCTGATGCGCAGAGCCGTGATCGAGTCGATATCCGATAACAATCCGCTGAAAAGTCGAATGGAAAGTATGGGCATAACCGAGGGAGCAGAGATTATTCCCCTGTTTAAAAGCCCGTTCGGAGATCCGATCGCCTACGGCGTTTCGGGAAGCGTTATCGCGCTGAGAAGCAGCGACTGCAGAGGGATTATTGTTATGGAGAGCAGATTATGAGTGATTATCGAGTCGCCCTCGCAGGCAACCCAAACGTGGGCAAAAGCACAATTTTCAACGCGCTGACGGGAATGAAGCAGCACACGGGAAACTGGACAGGAAAAACCGTCGTCTGCTGTGAAGGCAGCTTTTGCCACGGTGAAAAGGATTTTTTATTAACAGATCTGCCCGGCACCTATTCCCTCTCGTCGTTTTCACGCGAGGAGGAGGTCACGCGCAAAGCCTTGCTCACACAACGTTTCGACTGCGCGGTGATAGTATTGGACAGCGGAGCGCTTGAGAGAAATCTCAGACTCGCGCTGGAGGTGCTGTCTGTTTACCCGAAGGCACTGGTTTGCCTGAATTTGATTGACGAAGCGAAGGCAAAGGGTATTTTTGTCAATGAAGAAAGGCTTTCAAAGGAGCTGGGCGTCCCTGTAATAAAAACCTGTGCCGCAAAAAAGCAGGGACTTGACGAGCTCAAAGACGGTATTTTAAAGCTGTGCGGTGACAGCTCTGAAAAGCGCGC
>ONIJ01000036.1 GCA_900317875.1 uncultured Eubacteriales bacterium | reverse complement strand
TCAGTTGCATTTCATCACCATCTGTCTTTTGATGGTTCTATTATACCATATCTTTAATGTTTTTGGGAGATATTATTAGAGGTGGCCTATATTATTACATCGCCATGCCGCGCACAATCAGGCGGCGCGGCATATGAAAGGGACTGATGAAATTGTCACACGAAAACATTGATTCGCTGAGCGCGCGGCAGTCGCTCGAAAGGCTCAAAAGTGGCAACGAGCTCTATCTGAAAAATAAGAGCGGAGGAGATGTTTCGCCCGAAAAGCGGACTGATACCTGCGAAAACGGACAGCACCCGTTTGCCGTAATTATCACCTGTTCGGATTCGCGCGTTATTCCCGAGAGCATTTTCAGCGCGGGAATAGGCGATTTATTTGTTATCAGAGTTGCCGGAAACGTGATGGACGATCATCAGCTCGGCTCTGTTGAGTATGCCGCCTCTCACCTTGGAGTAAAACTGATTGTGGTGATGGGCCACAACCACTGCGGAGCGGTAGACGCGGCGATCAACCACGATCCCGACGGCTACATCAAATTCATCACCGATGAGATCCGCGCTGCGATAGGTGACGAAACCGACGAGGAGGAGGCGTGCCGTCTGAACGTTCGCCACAGCATTGCGATCATCGAGAACAGCTTTGCGATTCACGAGGAAGAGGAGCACGGCTTGAAGGTTATCGGAGCTTTGTATCACCTTGAGGACGGAACGGTCGATTTTGGAATCTGATTTTTGGTAAAAGCCCGGGGGCTTGGTTCAATAAATGAGCCAAGCCCCTGTTTGTTAAAGAAAAAGCGCAGGCGGTTTTGCGCCTGTGCCGAATTTTATTACTGAGCCTGATTTGCAAACCGCGTCAGCACCTCTGCCATATTCTCGGGCAGCCGTCTGACGCATTCCTTTTTCAGCTCGTCGGGAACACCGTAGTACGCCTCGGCAATTTCTCCCGCAATGCAGGTAAGGGTGTCGCAGTCTCCGCCGAGTGAAACCGCCGTGCGGATAACGTCCTCGAAATCGTCGCCCTCAAGGAAAGCTGTGATCGCCTCGGGAACCGTCTGCTGACAGCTCTCAACATGATGATAGTAAGGGCGGATCTCGTCGCAGGTCCGGCTCAGGTCATAGCCGAACTCGCTTGTGATGTAATCGCGGATTTCTTTTTTTCCCTTTCCGCTGCGCGCCAGGAAAATAGCGCTCGCAGCCGCTTCGGCTCCCTTTATTCCCTCGGGATGGTTGTGAGTCACCTCTGCGGTCAGTCTTGCCACGTGTCTTGTTTCGTCCAGAGTGTCATACAGCCAGCCTGCGGAGGAAACGCGCATTGCGGAACCGTTTCCGAAGCTGTTGTAGGGCTGAGGATCATTTTCCGTCAGCCAGCAGCGGAACATTCCGCCGTAGCCCGCGTAGGGATATTTGCGTCCCCAGAGCTGCATTGAACGCACAAGAGTCGCCTTGATGAGGTCGCTGTTTTGCCCGAGGGTGTCCAAAAGCGCCTGCGCCACCGCAATGGTCATCACCGAATCGTCGGTGAATTGGGACCTTCTTTCAAAGAGAGGAAAATCCTTTGTTTTGCCGCCCATATCAAACTCATAGGGCGCGCCTATCATATCGCCTAAAATTGCTCCGTACATAAATCGTACCTCCTTTTCTTTGATGATTTAATTGTAGCACATAAGGAGTGGGGAGTGGTCGTTTGGCAAACGACATTTACCCCAGGGTCGGCTGTCCGTATTTGAACAGCGCGGCGTTTATTTCAAATATATCGTAAATCCCTTTGGTGATGAAATATTCAATAATCAGATCAAACGGATCGCTGTCCGAAAAAGCTATTCCCGCTCTTTTAAGCAGATCGCGCGTCGTCGGCAAGTCAAGCTCCAGAGCTATTGCAAAGGCGACGGCGGTTTTTTTCTTGGGCTTGTAGTTTTTCGTGCTGCGTATGTGCGAAAACAGCTTGCGGTCGATGTTCGCCTTTTTGTATACCTTAACGTCGTCCATTCCGCTTTTGTCAATAAGCTCAAACAGCCTTTGCTGAAAGGTTTTTCCGGCGCCGCTCAGTATTTCACCGAGATTTTTTTCGGAAGCTCCCGCGGGGATTTCACACTCACGTCGGAGATTATATCGGGACAAATTCTCGTTTCTGCGAACGGTTTCAACCGAGCGTTCGTCGATGAACTGCTCGATTTCTCCCATCAGGCTTTCCGACAGCTCAAACGAGGCCTTGTCAAATACCGTCAGAACCACGGTCATATCGTGGCTGAGCAGATATTTCCCGATTTCGGAAAGCGCGATATTCAGCGCCTCGTCCTTAGGAAAGCGGTATACTCCGCTTGAAATCAGCGGAAACGCAATGCTTTTGCAGCCGAGACTTTCCGCGAGCGCCAATGCGCTTTCGTAGCAGGATCGCAGAACGTCTCTTTCGCCGTGGGTTCCGTCAATCCATTCGGGACCTGCGGTGTGGATAATATATTTTGCTCTCAGTGCGAACGCGCTTGTGTAAACAGATCTTCCGCGCTCAATTTTGCCGATTTTCTTACGCTCCGCGAGCAGAGCCTTTTCACCGGCGGCTCTGTAAATCGCGCTGTCGGCTCCCGAACCGATTACGGGCTCGGGATTTGCGGTGTTTACGATCGCGTCTGCCTCTACCTTGGTGATGTCGTTTCGGATGATCTGAAAGGGCAAGTTACTCACTCCGTTTTGTCAGTATGGTATTATAGTAGCACAGCGTTTTAACTTTTTCAAGAAAAGTGAGCGGATTTGAATAAGGTTATATTAAAAGGGGTGATTGATTTACCGCTGAAAGTGTGGTAGAATATAAAGCCTGAAACAAGGCCGTTCCGCAAAATTTGCGTCGCGTGCCTTGATTGAATCTTCTCTTTTTCAGGGAGTAAATAATGGATAAGATACGACACTTTTTTTACGTTCATCCGATTGAACAGGTGATTTTCGGAGCGGTATGCATTTACATTGTCTGGGTTTTGGCAATGATTGTGCTGGGTTCAAGAACGAGGAGGATATTTTCCTGCTGTGTTGCGGTGCTCACGATAGTGCTGATCGGATGGTATACCGTTTTCGGGCGGGAAGCAGGGTTCCACGGAGCGGCTGAGTTCGTTCCGTTTTCGTCCTTTGAACGCTCAAAGGAGAAGCCCAAAATATTCCGCCTTATGTTTATGAATCTGATTATGTTTATGCCGTTCGGACTTAGTTTGCCTTTTGCTTTGCCTGAAAAGATCGGAAAAAAGGTCATCATCGCTGTCGGTGCGGGAATGGCGCTGTCGGTGGTGATAGAATTCACTCAGCTCGTTTTCAACGTTGGTCAGTTTGAAACCGACGACATCATTATGAATACGCTCGGCACGGCGATCGGCGCTTCGTCTTATGCGATCGTCGCTGCCGCCGACAGGCTTATCCGCCGTGCCGGCAGCGACTAGACCTTGAGCAAATATATATAAACCGACCTCCGAAAGACTGTGAAAGACTGTTTTTCGGAGGTCGGATTGTTGTTTTTTTAAAAGCATTTTGACCCCGATGTTTGCTTAATAAATAAACTAACCTTTTCAGGGGCGGATCGTCTTACGCACTGCGGGAGGATGTTACGTACTCTTTGCCAGTTTGCTGACCGGTCACGTTAAGACCATTGTCAACCGTAAAGCGCATTGGCACATTGTGCCACTTGCCGTCGATGGTTGCATATTTGATGACCGCGTTTGTAATTCCCTTGTAGTTTCCGGCCGCGGTAAATGTGTAGGTCTGCGTGGCGAAATTGTAGGAACAGCTTATTTTAGCCGAGGTGCTGTCAGCTCTGTAGTCCCAATCGTAGCCATATGAGGTTTTGCCCTTGAAGGATATATAATAAACACGTGAATTTCTTGCGTTTGCCGATACCGAAGCGGTCGGAACTGTTGCCGCCGACGCGCTGATCGAAGAAATTGTCGCGCCTGCCGATACCGCGCAAACCGCCGCAAGTACTGTTGCGATTACCGTTGTTTTTACATTTTTCTTTTTCATAATTGATTACCCCTTTTTGTTTTTGTTAAATCAGCTTTGGTTTTTCCCTTGACTGTGGCTTTAGTATATCAGACAGAGTATGACAAAACTAAGACAAAAATCGGGTTTTTTTCAATTTTTTAAAATTTTTTTATTTTTACGCTTCAATGCAATTCAAAGGGGCGGAACTGTTTTAGAGAGCGGGGCGCTTTATAAAGCGGATCTCTTTTGCTTTGAGATTTCCTCAACCGCTTCCTCAAAGGATATTTTCGGGAAAACCTCCAGCCTTGTTGTGCGGGAGGCGTTTTTTATTGTAACGCCGTTTTTGCTGTAGAACGCCTGCGCGTCGGCGTAGCCCAGGGTGGTGTCGTTTGTGTGGTACTTTACCTCTGTTTTGATGTCGTCGTCGTAGTCGTCGCAGAAGTAATTTTTCTTAACGTCGGAATTTATTGTCGTGTTTCCTTTTGCGTCTGTTTCGGAGGTAAAGCTGTGGTCAATGCCGAGCAGGTAAATCTGCCGATAGCCCATATGAGCGGCGAGCTGAATCGCCGAGATCGTGACGCATCCGCGCCCGCGGATCTTGTCGGTGCAGTCGAGCGAAAACTCCGCCGTGCTGGGTTTGAAATAATTTCCGAACAGGCGGTAGCTTTTTACCTTCTTTTTAAATTCCCTGTTCAAAAGTATCTGCACAGGGAAGAACTTTTCCTTCGCGGGAATGGCGTTCACCTCATCGAGCACATCGCGTATGAGCACGTGATCGATGTTGATAAAATACGTCGGGCGCCAATCGGTTCGGGGAAAGATACGGTAGATCCTGTTTGCGGCGAAGGAGTCAATATTATTCTTTTTTAGAATATTAAGATCGTCAGCTGTCAGGCTGGGACCGTTTCCGATAATAAAACAGCTCTCGCCGAGGCGGAAGCCGCGGATGGATTCAAGGTACCTTCCGTATTTGGTTTTGCGAAAGTGCTTCAGCATCCACACTAACCGTTTGGTGCGGCTTCCCTGAATAGGGTGCCCGGCGAACAGCTTGATCGTGCGTTTCACGCGCAGCGGCAGGGCGTCGCGCTCAGTTTTATTTTCCATATTTTTCACCGATATACTCAATAAATTCCCTCACGGCTCCGCTTCCTCCGTTTGCACGGCAGATATAGTCAGCCTTGGCTTTTACCTGAGCCGCGCCGTCGGCGGGACAGGCGGTGAGCCCGCAGAGCTCCATACATTCCAGGTCGTTGAGGTCGTCGCCGATGTAGGCGGCGTTCCTGCATTCGCAGCCGAGTTTTGCCGCCGCTTTTCGCAGCGCGCCTGCCTTGTCCGACACGCCCTGATAAAGCTCGGTGATCCCGAGCTCCTTTGAGCGATTTGCGACGATCTGTGAGCGACGTCCCGTGATGATAACGGGGATTATCCCCAGTTTTGGGAGGATTTGAGCGATTCCATAGCCGTCCTTTACGTCGAACGCCTTCATTGTCTCGCCGTCTTTTCCCATATATATTTTGCCGTCGGTGAGGGTGCCGTCGACGTCCATTACAAGCATTCTCTCTGCCCGTCATCTCGCTGTGAAAGCCGTTTCCGACCTCGAGCATTGAGGTGATCCTTCCGTAGATATCGATGTCGCCCTCGGTCGGCGAAGTGACCTCCGCCAGCAGCTTGAGCAGCGTGCTCTTGCCTGCGCCGTTTCTTCCGATTATTCCCAGCCGCTCGCCTTCATAGATCTTGAGATCGATTCCGTCAAGAGCCTTGAGCGTTTCGCCGACAATTCGTTTGCTGCCGAGCTTTTGGTTGGGATCCTCCTTTTTGCGTACCCGTGCCCACCAGCTCTGCAAATCCTTTTGAAGCGTTCCGCCGCCGATTTGTCCGAGGCGATAGTTTTTTTTTACGCCGGAAACGGCTACCGCGATTTCTCTGTTTTCCATAGCCGCCTCCGTCAAACCGTGTCCATAAAGGTTCTCTCAACCTTGTTGAAAATCATTATTCCGCCGAACAGCACCAGCAGAGCAAAGCCGCAGGAGCCCGCCAGATACAGCGGCTCAATGCTGCCCTTGCCGACAAGCGCAAAACGGAAAAGCTCAACGGGAGCAGTCACCGGGTTGAGGAGGATTATGTTTTTGATCCAGCCGTCGCTGAGCGTTGACAGCGGATAAACAACGGGTGTA
>ONIJ01000054.1 GCA_900317875.1 uncultured Eubacteriales bacterium | reverse complement strand
GACTCTATCTATACACCTGTGTTAAAGGTGAACTACACAGTTGACAATACCCGCGTCGGTCAGATTACCGACTTCGATAAGCTGACTCTCGACGTATGGACAAACGGCGTTATCAACGCGGAAGAGGCCGTTTCTCTTGCGGCTAAGGTTCTTACCGAGCACCTCAACCTCTTTGTCAACCTCTCCGACAAGGCTTCATCCGCTGAAGTAATGGTCGAAAAGGACGACAAGGGCAAGGAAAAGATTCTTGAAATGACCATCGAGGATCTCGATTTGTCGGTTCGCTCGTTCAACTGCCTCAAGCGTGCGGGTATTAACACGGTTGAAGATTTGATTAATAAATCCGAAGAGGACATGATGAAGGTTCGCAACCTGGGCAGAAAGTCCCTTGAAGAGGTTGTTCAGAAGCTCAACTCCCTCGGTTTCAGTCTTCAGAAGGAAGACGAATAATATCCCTTTGAATTTACGGTAAAGGAGTGAAAGAAATGCCAGGTACAAGAAAGCTGGGAAGAACTACCGCTCAGAGAACCGCAATGCTGCGCGCTATGGTTACTTTCCTTCTCGAGAACGGCAAAATTGAAACTACTAATACTCGCGCCAAGGAAGTTCAGGCTATGGCCGAGAAGATGATTACTACCGCTAAGACCAACACCCTTCACAACAAGCGCCTCGTTATGGCGTTCGTTACCAAGGAGGACGTTGCGACTAAGCTCTTCAACGAAATTGCTCCCAAGTACGCTGACCGCAACGGCGGCTACACAAGAGTAACCAAGATCGGTCCCCGCCGCGGAGACGGCGCCGAGATGGCAGTTATCGAGCTGGTTTAAGTTTTGATCGCATAATTTAGTTTTTAAGGGCTGTCGCTGAGGCGACGGCCCTTTCTGCTTTGGACAATGCTTTCTTTTGTTTTCGTCCACCGAAAAACCAATACAGTAAAAAGGAGCTGCTGCCAATCGATTGGCAGCGGCTCCTTCATATTTGTCAGCTTTTTATTTCGGCAAGCGCCTTGTAGGCGCCTGAAACGCGCAATTTGACCGATCTTGTGATATGGCTGTCGTTGTGGTCGTAGGAGGTCTGAGCGCCTGTGTCGCCGACTGTGTAACGCACGATTTCGTCCTTGTAAACGTAGTAACGGTAATAGTCCGACGAGTTGTGCTCATAAATAAAGTAGAGCTTGTCGTTGCTGTCAAAGAAGTACCAAATTTTCTTTGACTTGTCGTCCTTCATCGAGGTGGAAGGACTGGCGATCCAGGTGTGTCCTTTTGCGGATTTTGTTACAGCGTAGCCCTTATAGGTGTACTGGTTATCCATATACTTGATCGTATCGGAAAAGTCATCGCCTATATCGTTTGTAATATCGTCTATTTCCGAATTTGAAAGAGTGGGCAGAGTTGTGGGTTCATCCGTTGTAGGCTCGGGCTTTTCGGTTGTGGGTGGCTCGGTAGGCTTGGTGGTCGGAGGCTCGGTCGTTGCGTGCGTCGTGTGTTCGGTTTCGGATTCGCTCGATACGCTTGCGTTATTGTGATTGCGCGTCGTCGGTACGGCTTCGCTTACCTCCGATGAAGTCAATGAGGTCGTTTCTTCGCTGCCGCTGCTTTTATTGTTTTGTCCCGAAAAATAAACAAAGGCAATAACTCCGCCTACTGCCAGAATTGCGACGACGGTGACAATGATCGCCGCTATTATCGCTCCGTTTTGCTTTTTGGGCGGCTGCGGAGGAATATTTTGCGGCGGGATAGGCATGGCAGGCCGAGCCGGAGGACGGTACGGCTGCCAGTTGTTCGGCTGCATAGTCTGTCCGTTCATCTGCTCCGTCATA
This sequence comes from uncultured Eubacteriales bacterium, assembly GCA_900317875.1. Lineage (GTDB taxonomy): Bacteria > Bacillota > Clostridia > Oscillospirales > Acutalibacteraceae > Ruminococcoides. The sequence goes on along the minus strand of ONIJ01000054.1, from coordinate 7,660 downwards.
TGCATATTCATCGTCATATTATTCTGCGGAGCCGTATATTGCGGCATTTGAGGCATCTGTGTAGGCATCTGCTGCGAGATCTGCTGAGTCACCTGCTGATTGCCGCCGTAATTTCTGCCGTAGGGCGTAGAGTAGGAGTTTTCGGAAGTAAATTCGCTGATGAGCTGGTTCATATCTCTGCAGCGGTTTTCCGCGCGCAGGGCAAGTCCGTGCATAAGTGCGCGCTCCTGAACGGGGGAGATCTTTATTCCCATCTGAGACGGAGGCTGCAGCGTGTCGTTTGCAAGGCGGTCAAGACTGTCAGAGGGGACAATACCCGTAATGCAGGAATAGATCGTTGCGCAGAGCGCGTAAACGTCGGTGTACGGTCCCTGATGACCGTTGCGGCGGTACTGTTCCTCGGGTGCAAAGCCCTGCTTGAGGACGACGGACATCTGTCTGTCCTCGTTGGTGAAGTAGCGCGCCGAGCCGAAATCCATCAGCTTCAGCTTGCCGCTTTTGGTGTACATAATGTTGTCGGGGCTGATGTCACGGTGGATAACGCCCTTTGCGTGAATAACGTTGAGCGATTTCATAACGGGGATCATCAGGTTTATCAGCTCGTCGGCGGAAAAAAGCCCGTGCTTGCTGACGTAGTCTTTTAAGGTATGTCCCTCAAGGTAACTCATCACAATGTAGGCGGTGTTGTTCGCCTTGAAGTAGTCGAGAACGTCTACAATGCCGTCCTCGTCGGCAAAGGACGCTACATTCTTAGCCTCAAGCATAAAGCGGTCAACGCCCTTGGCGAAGAATGTCTCCCTTCCCGGTGTGATGAGCACGTCGTTGGACTTGTCGTTTACGCGGTTTGCTGCGCCCGAGGGATAAAACTCCTTGATGGCGACGCGCTTTGAGAGCGTGCCGTCAAGGCCGATGTAGGTTATTCCGAAGCCGCCCTCGCCGAGAGCCTTTCCGACAAGGTATCTCTCCGCGAGAATTGTGCCGGGTTTGAGGTGATACGGCGCCGAGGCGGTGACGTTTGAATTGTCAAATCCGCAGTTGAGGCATACAGGAGAGCCTTCGAGCAGATTCATACAGTTAAAACAAATGTTATACATAATAAAAACTCCTGCTATTTTTTGCGTTTATTTGAGCTTGGTGATGTCATAAGTGGCTGTTTGCTGCATAATGAGACAGTCATTTTTTGCCTGCCTGACCGATGAAGCGGTGTCATCATTCCGCAAAAACAGCACTGCGTTCAATTCAGGGCTTCCGTCCGAGCGAAAATTGCTTGTGCGGGCGTACATTGCACAGTAATAATTTTGAGTGCGGTTTCGGTAGACGAAAACGATATTGTTTATTTTCCGATAATCGGCTGCGTCGGCGTAATACATCTCCTCAAGCGTGATCCTGTCGGTCAGTTTTGCTTTGGGATCGCTGTAGGCTGCTTCTTCAAGGAAGGCTTCTTCCAATTCGTCGGTGTGACGCTTGGCTTGTTCGAGAGTGATTCCGTAGTCGTCAATGTCGCTCGACGACTGCCTGCTCGACTCCTCGCGGCTCGACTGCCTGCTCGATTCTTCGCGGCTCGACTGCCTGCTCGATTCCTCGCGGCTCGACTGTTCGCTCGATTCCTTGCGGCCGGATTTATCTGAAGACTCGCTTTTTGAAGCCTGTGAACTGCTCTGCGAGGATTCCGCTGCGGAGGAAGATTTTCCGCCGCCGTTTACCAGCATAATCGCGGTAAATACGCCGCCGCCGACCAAAAGCACGGAAAGCAGGATGATGATAAGCACCAAAAGTTTTGTCTGAGTTGCGCTCGACTGTTCCGGCTGATTGTTCTGAGGCGGGACAGGAGGATAGTTCGCCTGCGGCTGAGAATAATACCCGGAGGCTTGGGAGCTTTCCGCCGACGGCTTGGTTCCGAGATCCAGAGTGCTGAGCTCGGAGTTTTCGTAGTCGTCGTTGTACTGCAGCTCGGAAATCCCGAAGGGCTCGGCAGGCTTGGATTTTTTCCCTTTTACAGCGCCGTCAACCGGCCTTCCGCATACGCTGCATACTTTCTGATTCGGATTTAAAGGATTGTTGCAATTAGGACAATACATACAGACTCCTTTTCAGGTTATTCAAATAGCATTCGGCATAGGATCGATCCGTGTTCGTAAATACGCTGCGCGTCCGTGTAAGGCGCAAAGCGGATTTTCGGGATAATAAAAAGCCCGGATGGTCATTTGTATCTTGAGGTGTACTTGTTATTACTGCTGTAGGAGCTTGTATACTTGGAATAGTCATACTCGGTTGATGTGCCGCTGTCCGATGAACTGCAGCTTTTTGCTCCCAGTACGATCCCGACTATTCCGCCGGCGATGAGCAAAGCGGTGATTATTGAAATGACAATAACCGGGATCCTGTTCTTTTAGTCGGTTATAATTCTTTTTGTTTTTGAAATATTATTTGGCTTGGCATCGGCAGGCGGAGTCGGTTTCATAAAAGTAGTCGAGAACATCAACAATGCCGTCCTCTCCGATCACATTTCCAACCAAATACCGGTCTTTAAGAGGCGTTCCGGGAACTATGTGGTACGGCGAATGTTTTGAGAGGTCGCTGTTGGAGTTACCGCATACTTTACAAAACGTTGAATTGCCCAAAGGGTTCATACATTTAAAGCAATAAGCCTGCATATGTTTTACCCCTTTTTGAAAAATGAATATAAAATAACATAATAATTATACATCATAATTGTGCTATTTGCAACACGAAATAAAAAAAGAATGGTCAAGCGGCAAAAATAAGAAATCTGAATGCCCGCAAAAAGGCGCAGGGCTTGGAAAACCAAGTCCTGCGGCCGATAATGAATATTTACAAGCGTTATTTATACAAATTTGAATATATAACGGTGCCGTCATTCTTTGTTACGGCAACCACCATCACGCAATTATCAACACCTGTTTTTTGCGCCAACTGAGAAATATTTCCCTGTCTGAGGGATGACTTGAATTCTGTGAGGAAGGTGGAAAGATTGCTTTCGCTCTGTTCGGAAATGAAATGAACCTCGCACACGATCGCGTTTCCGTTTGTTTTAGCGGTCATAACGCACACGCCGTTCGTTTGACTGTTGTAAGATTCAAGAGCTTGTTTGAAGTTGTTGTCGTCCAAATACTTGTTGATTTTGCTTTCGGCGGTGCTGTCGGAGGTGTCGATCCTGGTGTCATCCATAATCAAATTGCCGCCCGACGCATAGACCTTGTGCTTGTCGGAGGAATTGTTTGCCGACGAGCCGGACGACGAGCTGCAGCTTTTAGAGCCGAGCACAATACCCACTATGCCGCCCGCGATCGCAAGGGCACCCACGATGACAAGCACGATAACGAGTACCGTATTTTTTTTCGGTTTGGTATTCGCGGGATAGTATCCGCTCCTTCCGCTGATATTGTCATTCTGACGATAGCTGTTGTTCGCCTTAGGAGGATAGTAACCGTTATTGTTCGTTTTCGGAGGAACGTAGCCGGTGTTGCCTGTCTTAGGAGGAACGTAGCCGGTGTTGCCCGTTTTAGGAGGAACGTAGCCTGTGTCGCCCGTTTTAGGAGGAACGTAGCCTGTATTGTTTGGCTTGACGGGATGGCTTTCGCTCTTGCCGCCGATACTATCCTTTTGGTTATTATTGAAGCCGCCTGTGCTCTTATTCTGCGGATCGGCGTCAGTCTTTGTCGATTCGTTTACCGGAACGCTGTTCGCCTTGCCTGATTTGCCGCCTGATGCGGCAATGGGAGTTATGAACTCCTGATACAGGGCGTCCATATTCTGCGTGCGTTCCTTCGCGTTGACTTTAAGACCGTGCATAAGCGCAGCCTCGTGGTGAGGCAGTATTGAAAAGCCGAGCTTTGACGGCGGCACAAGTGTGTCGTTTGAAACGCGGTCAAGACTGTATTCGGGCACCTTGCCCGTGATGCAGGCATAAATCGTTGCGCAGAGCGCGTATACATCCGTGAACGGACCTTGCTTGCTTTTTGAGCTGTACTGCTCAACAGGCGCATAGCCCTGCTTTACGATTATCGACATCGCCCGCTCCTCGTTTGTAAAGTAGCGCGCCGAGCCGAAATCCATCAGCTTCATTTTGCCGTGACGGGTGTACATAATGTTGTCGGGGCTTATATCGCGGTGGATGATGCCCTCTTTGTGCATAACCGCGAGGGATTTAATAACGGGAATCAGGCGTGAAATAACCTCCTGGGAGTTCATCGGCCCCTTTGTGTTTACAAAGCTCTGCAGGGTTTCGCCTTCGAGGTATTCCATTACGATGTAGGCGGTGCTGTTTTCCTGAAAATAATCCAGAATGTCAACAACGCCTTCCTCCTCGGAAAACATAGCTACGTTTTTGGCTTCCTGCAAAAAGCGCTCTACTCCGTTTTGGAAAAACAATTCTTTCCCCGTGGAAACGATAACATTTTTTGAGATGCTGTTGGTGCGGTTTGCCGCGCCGTTCGGATAAAATTCCTTTATCGCCACTCGCTTTGAGAGTATTGTGTTAAGGCCCATGTAGGTGATTCCGAAGCCGCCCTCGCCGAGAACCCTTCCCACCAGGTATTTGTCGTGCAGCACCGAGCCCGGGACAAGGTGGTATGGCGGAGTATTTTTTAACTCCGAATTGGAATGGCCGCAGTGCGAGCAGATTGAGGAGATTCCGAGAGGTTTCATACAGTGAAAACAGTATTGATCCATAGATAATTCCTTTCCTTGTCTATCTGTATCCCAATTCGGACTGATAATCCAGAATCAGGTTGAAGTTGTAGCTTTCATAGCCGTTCAGAACGCTCATTGAAAACTTGTCGGGAGAAACGGTTCCGCGGTACCAGCTCTTGGATTTGAAATATGAGCTTATCTCGGAATCGGTGAATATCCTGCCGTGCCGCGCGAAAATTTCATTCAACGCCAGATTAAGCGTCTTTCGGTCAAGTCCCTGAAGGTCGCGCTTGCTGAGATACTCGCTTGCGGAGCCGGGAAGAATGTAGCCATCGGTGCCTTCATCGGGCTTCGAGGAGTTTGAACCGCCCGGTTTTGTTGTGTTCGGCTCGGTGGTGGACGGCTCCGTTGTGGGCGAGGTGGACGGCATTGTAACAATTTCGTTTTCCTTGCCCTTTGAGATAATTACCGTCGCGTTTTCGCTGCGTGAAAATTTTGTGCCCGCCTCCGGTGCCTGTGCGATGACCATATTGAGCGCAACGTCGCTGCTGTATTCGCGTTTGACCTTATATTTTACACCCGCGTTGTTGAGCTTTTTGTAAGCCTCCGATTCTGTCAGCCCGCTGATGTCGGGCATAGTGACCTGTTTTTCAACTACGTTGGCAGTTATCGGCTGAGATGACGGGACCTCCTCGGTTTCGGGGACGGTTTCATCCGATTTATGCACCGAGGATGAGCTATTGTCCGAGCCGCCCTTGTCGCTGAACAGGAACAGATAGGAGAGGAAGCCTGCAGCGCCGAGCACGACAATAACCGCCATTACAACGGCGACTATCATCGGAGCACTGCTCTTTTTTTCGCGGGATTCTTCATCGTAATCAAAATCATCGTCTACGAGGACGATCTGCGGAGGAATGTTCTGATTGTCCGGAGAACTCTGAGGCTGTTCGGGAAAACCGTTCTCCTGCTTCTGCAATTGCTGAGGCTGTGAAAAATAATGATTTCTGCGCCTTGGTTTGTTTGCGGCGGGAGCCGCGTTGTTTTCAGCCGAGCGCACCGAATCATTTTTTCGCTTCATCTTATCAACTCCTGACAATTCCATTCTCCCAGAATAATTGTACTCTGTTTTGCGTAATTTGTCAATCAAGTAGCGGGAAAGAGGGAGCAATTTTGTCAATAAGCGGGATGAAAGTCTATAAAAATGTATAGTAACCAGTTTGTTGAGTAATTCAGTACCAAAGAAATAAATAATTTCAAAAAAAAAGAAGGAGATAATATTTACATTTTTTAAAATAGGGTTTATAATATTTTTGGATATTTTTTCAGGAGGATGCATATGAAATCATTAGTTGTTTACTATTCGATGAGCGGTAACGTAAAGCAGACTGCCGAGTTGATTTCCGAGGTGAGCGGCGCCGATCTGCTTGCGCTTCACCCTGTAAAGGAATATCCGTCCAAGGGCGCAAAAAAATTTATTTGGGGCGGAAAAAGCGCGCTTATGGGCGATAAGCCCAAGCTCCAGCCGTATATTTTTGAAGCGGACAAATATGATATGATTATTTTCGGCTCACCGGTTTGGGCGAGCAGCTTTACGCCGCCGATCAGAACCTTTATCGAGGAAAACCGCGAGGCTCTGAGCGGAAAGCGCATTGCCGCCTTTTACTGCTTTTTGGGCGGCGGAGATAAAAAGGCGTTCAAAAAGCTTGCTAAGTTTCTGGGAATCGAGGACTTCGCGGCGGAGCTTGTGCTCATTGAGCCTGTTTCAAAACCGAAAGAGGAATCGCGCGCTCAGGTTGAGAGGTTTTGCGAAGAGTTGAAAACCGATGATTAAGGTGGATTTGATAACGGGCTTTCTCGGTTCGGGAAAGACGACCTTTATGAAGCGTTACGCCGAGCACTGGCTCGGGAAAGGTCAAAAAATCGGAATACTGATTAACGACCACGGCGCGGTCAACGTCGATATGCTGCTGCTTCGAGAGCTTGAGGGCGAGCGCTGCGGCCTTGATATGGTGGCGGGCGCGTGCGACGCGGATTGCCACAGGAGGCGCTTTAAAACAAAGCTGATCGCAATGGGAATGAGCGGCTTTGACCGCGTGCTGATTGAGCCGTCGGGCGTTTTTGACGTGGATGAGTTTTTTGACGTCCTCTATGAGCCGCCGCTCGACCGATGGTATGAGATCGGAAGCGTGATCGCGGTGGTTAACGCGGATCTGGAGGAAGCTCTCGGCGAGAGCGCCGAGTATCTTCTCGCTTCTCAGGCGGCTGACGCGGGCGTTATCGTTCTCAGCAAAACTCAGCTCTGCGGCGAAGAACAAATCGAAAAAACCATCGAGCATATCGACAGGGCGCTCGACTCCATAAAATGCCGCCGAAGCGTGCGCGGCAGCGTTATCGCAAAGGATTGGAGCAGCCTTGACGACGCCGATTTCCAAAGGATCGCCGACAGCGGCTATCTGAGTGAGGGCTATGTAAAGCGCGGCAGCACTGACAGCAGCGGTTTTTCCTCGCTTTATTATATGAACGGGAACTATTCCCCCGGAGAGCTCGCGGAAAAGGCTGCAGCCGTACTCAACGATCCCGCCTGCGGAAATGTCTTTCGCGTAAAGGGCTTTGCCCGCGACGGCGAAGGCTGGGTTGAGCTCAACGCGGCAAAGAGCGGCGTTTTGCTTACACCGATTGAGTTCGGACAGGAAATTGTAATAGTTATCGGAGAAGCGCTGTGCGCTGCCGAAATCAATAAAATTTTTAATATAAGGAGATTGGAAAATGAAGTGTAACAACTGCGGAAACGAAATTCGTGACGATTTGAAGTTTTGCCCGATCTGCGGATCGCCTCAGGCAAAACAAACCGAGCCTGCCGATCAACAGGGTGATTTTTTTCAGAAGCCGAATAACAATTCTTTGGAAGATAACAGCTATCAGCAGACTCAGGCATTTGATCAGCAGGGCGGCTATTATCAGCAAACCGAGGGCGCTGCCGATCCCAACGGCTATTATCAGCAGCCCG
>ONIJ01000192.1 GCA_900317875.1 uncultured Eubacteriales bacterium | reverse complement strand
GATCTCCTCATAATACACGCCCCACCTCCACACCGGCACGGCTAGCAGGTCGGTTTTGTCATCGCCGACATGCGAAAGGCCAAAGGAGAGGCGGTCATCTTCCAAGAAGCGTGCAGTGTCCTGTGAGGAAATGAAGTGAATATTTCGTCTGTGCAGTGACAGCGCGGCTTCTTTTGCGCCCTTAACTGACGACCATTCCAAATAAACTCTTGCATGCTGATTCGCCATCTGTACGCCGAGCGCAAAGGCGTTAATGCCTGAAATTTGACCGAATATCGGATAATCGCACACATATCCGACGCGCCCGCTTCCGGACAAGGAGCCCGCGAGGATGCCGAGAATAAACTTCACCTCATACATGCGCGGATAGTAGGTGCGCACATAGCGGTGCGAAATATTTAACGAGCAGTTCATAATTGTGACATTCGGGTATTCCACTGCCGCTCGCAGACTATTCTGCAACATACGCGGCGAGGTGGTGAAAATAACCTTGTTACCATTTTGCACCGCCTGTTTAATCACGGAACCCAAATCACGGTTCATAGCGTCGGGATAGGCTTCCGTTTCGATTTTTCCGCTGCTCCCTATGAAGGCGACTGATATATCAAATCAGCTAAAAGCACTCAGCTCCGGGATCGGATGCTGAGTGCTTTTTTCAGTTAATATGAATAATCATCGTAGAGGAAATCCGCCCAGTAATACTGGCTCATATACTCGTTCTGATAGGCGTTGACCGCGCCGGCGTCGAGTTCCTTGAAGCGGTAATAATCGCAGTCGAGCGCGTCGACGTTGACCGCAAGCGCGTTATAGCTTCGCTCAACTGCCTTTTCGGCACCTGCTGCCTTCAGGCTTTTTATCATCGCGTGGATCAGCTGCTGAACGTAGTTTTGCTGCTTTTTGTCATACGGCTCGTCCTCAAACAGCGCCGCGGCAATTTCCCTTGTAGTGCAGGAGCTGCCCTGGCGATGCACGAGATAGGCGAAGATTTCCTTTGAGCGGCTTCTCTCAAACCGCATATGGCTGCCGTCGGGAAGAAAAACGTCAAAGTTGCCGAAGCACTGCACGCGCAGCAGGGCGTTGCTTTTAGGCACGATCGGAAAGCGCAGATCCGCAAGCTCAGCCTCTATTTTTTCCTTGGTGACGGGCTTCATTATGTAGCCGCTGGCGTGAAGGCTCATTGCCTCGCCCGCGTATTCCGAAAAGCCCGTGACAAAAATAATGTTCATCTTCGGATTTACCGCTTTTAGCTCCTTTGCGAGCTCCACACCGTTCATCCCGCGCATATGAATGTCGAGAAAAGCGATGTCGCAGCCGTTTTGACGGGCGTCCTCGAGCAGGTCGACCTGCTTTCTGTGAGCGGTGATATCCGCGTCGGGCTTTGCTTCCCGTATTGCCATTTCGAGCATTTTGAGCATTAAAGGCTCGTCGTCGACGCATAACATTCTCATTTTTCGTTTTCCTCCTTTTTCGGGATAATCACCCTAGCCGTGGTGCCCTTGCCGGGATTGCTTGCTATTATTACCTCTCCGCCGCACATATCGTGCAGGCGTTTTTTTGTGTTTTCCATACCGACGTGCGATCGTCCGTCGTCTTTCTTTTCGTGGATGTCAAAGCCCACGCCGTCGTCCTCGATAATCACCTCATAAGCTGAGTCGGTTTCGCGGGTTGAAATTTTAACCGTGCCGCCGTCCTCCTTCATTCCGACGCCGTGCTTTACGGCGTTTTCAACCAAAGGCTGAATACTCAGCAGAGGAAGCTCGAAATCGGTGGTCTTAATATCGTATTCGATATTGAGCTGGTCGTCAAAACGCAACTTTTCTATATACAAATATTTTTTCAAGTGCTCCAGTTCCTTTGAAAACGGCACGGGAGCCGTTTGCTTCAGCGAATCCATATTTCCGCGCAGATAGTCCGAAAAAGTCACAGCAGCGTCGTAGGCGGTATCGGGACTGAGCTTGCACAAAATCGCTATTGAGCTGAGGGCGTTGTACATAAAATGCGGTCTTATCTGGCTCACCATTACGCTTACCTTCGCCTCGTAAAGCTCTCTTTGCACCTGCTGGTAACGGATCGCTTCAAGATACTGTCTGCGAAGGTCAATGCCGAAGCGCACCATCTGATACAATATCGTCAGCGCGATGCCGATACGCATAAAGAACACGCCCCTGATATTTATAAAGATGTTGGCAAAGTCCAGCAGCAGGAACACGACGATCGGCGCCCATGACATAAGGTAGCCGAGCAGCTCCCAATTTCTTTTATTCCGAATATTAATGCAAAGCAGCGCCGTCAGAAGCGCTGCGGCAGCCGCAAGCAGCCAAACCATATACGCCGAGGTCGCAACCATATCGGCCGTGTTTGTAAGATGAAGAACCGCGGCGGCAATCATAAGTACAACAAATACAACGCCTGTTATGCCGGCGATCCTCTTTGCGGCTTTTCCGCTCAGCACGGATTTGAAATAGAAAATGACCGAGACGGCAAGAAAGTATCCCGAGAGCTTGTCCGTCATCATACACACGGTGGAGTCGTGTATCCAAAGATTCAGGTATTCGCCGATTTGCCGCATTATGAAATAGAATCCGCTGCAAAAGCAGAGCGCGCCGAAGGCGATATACTTTGTATCGAATCTTCCCAGAATTACGCTGGCGATCGGAAAGAAGAACACACCGAAGAAGCACACCAGCAGACAGATCAGAACAACGGGCAGAGCGTCGAAGAAAAAGCGCAGATACATTCCGTCGGAAAAGCTCAAAGTCACATAAAAGCAGTCGGACAGGCTCACCGAACCGAATTCATAGGGATACTCGATTTCCAATGTCATTTCCTTGTCCATGGCGGCAAGCATTTCGCTGTCGATAAACAGCTCGCGCACCGAATAACCGGGCGTCGACAGCATTTGGTTCTCGGGTTTTTCCGCCGAGCCCTCGGGCAGCTCCGACACATTATCACGCCTGTTGGTGTAAAACTCGGTTCCGTCGGGATAGCGGATCGTGTACCACACGTTCTTGGAGGTGACGAACATATTAAAATAGTAGCCGACCTCTTTTGCAAAATTTCCTTTGAATACCGCTTTCCTAAAATGCTCGTTTATCGGCTTTTTATTATCGGTTTCCTTCCACTCGCCGCCGTCTATGGAATACTTTCCGTCGATCAGCGAGGTCAGACGGGCGCTTTCGTCATCTTTTTCCGCGAATCTGGCGTTCTGAAAAATAACCAGGCCAAAAACAAGCAGCATTACGCAGAAAACAATTATCGTCATAATTCTGTTTCGTGATATTCTCATTCAAGTTCAGTCCCCGTTTGATGATGTTTCCATTATAACAGCAAAATAGGAAAATAAAAAGTTTTTTGGAAAATTTTTTATTTTTACGGATTTTGTAAAGAAGCTGTAAAGATCACCCTGCTATACTGTAGCCACAGAAAACAAAGACATCCCAAAACACGGCGTCAAGGACTCTGTAAAGAAGTTGTCAACATCACTTTGATAAAATACAATCAAACAAAACAAAGGAGTAATCAATTATGAAAAACACAGAAATCAAAACGATCTCATCAACCGCAGCAAAAAACACGGCAAGCAATTGAGAATCAGGGAAAGAAGGGCTCAAACGACAACTCGGGAAATGTACGTGTTTCAAAAATCAACTACCGTTCGGAGCAGATCATTCTGAAATACGGACTCCTTAATCCGAGCAACTTTGATTATGTAGCCGCGAAAGCGTTTGTTATTGTTAAGGACAGCGAAGGAAACGAGATAACTTATTATTCCGACGCAGATTACTATGTGTATTTCACATTGACATAACGGGGTGCTTTTACGCTTAATGAAATCAAGACTCAAAAGTCAAAAAGACATTACCACGCGCCTGAACTCGATTTAATAAGACTAAGCTTATCAAATGCGGTTTTGGCGTCAGATCAAAATAACGAATACCAAAGTGACGAGTATCATCCCGATTCAATACAAGTCATTGACGGCGGCTATGAATAATAATCAATAATATGACAGGAGCCGATGCGCTTTGCATCCGCTCCTGTTTTTTTCTAACGCTTCAGTGAAAGCGCCGCTCAGAATTTCTGCTTTTCCGAGCGGCGCATAATTGTACCCTTATTC
>ONIJ01000140.1 GCA_900317875.1 uncultured Eubacteriales bacterium | reverse complement strand
TATTAAAAGCAAAAAATTGACTAAAAACGCAGGGGAAATATAGTACAGAAAATCGGTTGCAATACGTAATATTTTGTGGTACAATAACTATGACTATATATAAGGAAAGGGTGTATCCGAATGATTGTAAAGGATATAATCGATATTCTTGAAGGCGAAATTATCTGCGAGGGCGATCTTGAGCAGGAAATCAAAACCGCCTGCGGCTCCGATATGATGAGCGACGTGCTTGCCTTTGTGAAGGATCAGTCCGTTCTTCTCACGGGACTTGTGAATCCTCAGGTAGTGCGCACCGCCGAAATGATGGACATGGCGTGCATCGTATTTGTGCGCGGCAAAATGCCCGACGACTCAATAATCAACCTTGCCGAGCAGCGCGGGATCACGCTTATCAAAACCCGCTTCAGAATGTTCACCGCCTGCGGACGGCTCTATGCTAACGGCTTGTCGGGAGGAACCAAGGTATGAGCAACGCAATACATCTTCACTACGAGGTTTCGGGCGAGGATTTCACCCGCGCGGGCGAGGCCAGCGGCCTTGTCAAAAAGCGCCTTAAATCCCTCGGCTACAATCCCGACGCGATCCGCCGCGTGGCGATCGCCATGTACGAGGCGGAGATCAATATGGTTATCCACGCCGAGGGCGGATTCTGCGACGTTGACATCTATCCCGACCGTGTCGAGATCCTTCTCTCCGACCACGGCCCCGGTATTCCCGACGTTGAAAAGGCTATGCAGGAGGGCTATTCAACCGCGCCCGACAACGTGCGCAGCCTCGGCTTCGGCGCCGGTATGGGACTTCCCAACATCAAAAAATACAGCGACGAAATGCGCATTGAAACCACGATCGGAGTGGGAACAAATCTTTATTTAACCGTAATAGTAAAATAATCCGCCATTCGGGAGAGCATTATGAACAAATATTTTCACTCGGTTCAGCTTGACGCCGACCGCTGCTGCGGCTGCACCAACTGTCTGAAGCGCTGTCCTACTGAGGCAATCCGCGTTCACGACGGCAAGGCGAAGATTTTGTCCGAGCGCTGCATCGACTGCGGCGAGTGCATCCGCATTTGTCCGCACCACGCAAAAAAGGCAAACAGCGCCAAGCTGGAAGATATTTTGAAATATAAATACACCGTCGCGATCCCCGCGCCCGCAATTTTCGGCCAGTTCAACCACCTCGACAGCATCGACATCGTGCTGACCGGCCTGAAGCAGCTCGGGTTTGACGACGTTTTTGAGGTCAGCCGCGCCGCCGAGCTGGTGTCGGAGGCTACCCGCAAAATGATAAAAGAGAATAAGCTGAAAAAGCCGATCATCAGTTCAGCCTGTCCCGCGGTGGTACGGCTGATCAAGATCCGTTTTCCGGAGCTTTGCGACAACGTGATGCCGCTGCTCGCGCCGATTGAGGTCGCGGCGCGCATAGCAAGGCGAGAGGCAATGGAAAAAACGGGGCTTTCTAAGGATAAGATCGGCGTGTTCTTCATCACGCCCTGCCCCGCAAAGGTGACGGAGATCCACTCTCCGAATTACACCGAAAAATCCGAGGTTGACGAGGCGATCGCGATTTCAAAGATTTATCCCGAGCTCACCCACGTTATGGATCACCTCACCGAGGTCGAGTCGCTCGGGCAGTCGGGACTTATGGGCATCGGCTGGGCTACCTCGGGAGGCGAGGCGGCGGCGATGCTGGGCGACAAATATCTCGCCGCCGACGGCATAGAGAACGTGATCCGCGTGCTCGAGGAGCTCGAGGACGAACATATCCACGGCGTGGACTTCATCGAGCTCAACGCCTGCTCCGGCGGCTGCGTAGGCGGCGTGCTCACGGTCGAGAACCCCTATGTCGCTCAGGCGCGTATCCAGATCCTCCGCAAATTCCTGCCCGTTTCCCTCAACCACCTTGAGGACGGCGAGCTTGAGCGGATGATGTGGGAGAACGAGCTCGCCTACGACGCCGACATCTTCCGCCTCGACAAGGACATTTCGAAGGCGATGGAGATGATGTCGCAGATGGAGGAGATCCTCGAGGGACTGCCGCATCTCGACTGCGGCTCCTGCGGCGCGCCGACCTGCCGCGCGCTCGCCGAGGACATCGTGCGCGGAAAGGCAAAGGAAACCGACTGTATCTTCAAGCTCAGGGCGAAGATGCAGAATGTATACGACCAGCTTAAGGGAACATTTTAACGCAACTTTGCGTCAGAGGTAAATATGACCGTACAGAATTTGATTGAAAAGCTGAATTTAAAAATTTTGACAGAGGGCGAGCTCGACCGCGCGGTGACCGACTGTTACATCGGCGACCTGCTGAGCTGGGTAATGGGCAGAGCGCCCGAGGACAGCGCGTGGCTCACCGTTATGGGCAACATCAACTCCATCGCGGTGGCGACTCTCGCCGACGTGAGCTGCATCGTGCTGGTGGAGAACGCCGCGCTCGACGCCGAGGCTAAGGCTAAGGCGGAGATCCACGGCGTGACGATCCTGCAGTGCGGGGAAAACAGCTACAAGCTGGCTGTAAAAATAAGCGAATTGATTTAAATGAAATACTTCTACGACCTTCATATCCATTCGTGCCTGTCACCGTGCGGCGATATGGATATGACGCCGAACAATCTCGTCAATATGGCGAAGCTGCTCGGGCTGGACGTTATCGCCCTCACCGACCACAATTCCTCGCGCAACTGCGCGGCGGCAATGGAGGTCGGCAGGGAAATAGGACTTTTGGTCATTCCGGGAATGGAGCTGACCACCAGCGAGGACATCCACGCGGTGTGTCTGTTCCCGACTCTCGAAAAGGCGCTCGCCTGGGACGAGTATGTGGACTCGCGCCGCATAAAAATAAAAAACCGTCCCGACATCTACGGCAGGCAGGTCATAATGAACAGCGCCGACGAGGAGATAGGGGAGATCGAGCACCTTCTGCTTCCCGCGACCGAAATCGGAATTATGAGCGCCTACCGCGAGGTAAAGCGGTTCGGCGGGATCTGTTATCCCGCGCACATCGACCGCGACAGCCTTTCGATCCTATCGGTACTGGGCGAAATCGACGCGGACTGCGGCTTTAAAACTGCCGAGCTCGCCGACAGGAGCAAATTGGGGCAGCTCAGGCAGCTGCACCCGATTCTCGACGCCCTGCACATTGTCACAAGCTCCGACGCGCACTACCTTGAAAATATGCGCGACGCGGAAAATTATCTGGAGCTGAGTGATCTGACTGCGGAAAGCGTGATTTCGTCGCTCGATTGATACTATCTTGAGTGCTTTTTTGACCTGCACCATAGTACCGGAACCGAAAACCGTTTCGCGTAAAAATATTAAAAACCCGAAATTTGGCTGTATAATTGAAAATTTTGACATTTTCTTACAAAAGAGTAAAAATCTTTTATGGACATTTAGTTTAATATCTGGTATAATATTCTGTGAGTAAATATAATATTACGGATTTGCGTAATATTTTTTTATCGGTATTGACTATTCTAATCAGGGAGGAAAAACTATGCAGAAAAAAATCAGCAGTATCCCGTTTTCGGGCACACCTGAGCAAGAGGCAAAGCTGAAGGAGGTCATCGCTAAAAACGTTGACGATCCGGGCGCGGTAATGCCCGTGCTTCAGGAAGCGCAGGAAATCTACGGGTATCTGCCCATCGAAGTTCAGACAATGGTCGCAGAGGGCTTAGGCGTTCCGCTGGAGGAGGTTTACGGCGTATCTACCTTCTATTCCCAGTTTGCACTTTCGCCCAAGGGTAAGTACAACATTTCCGTCTGCCTCGGCACAGCCTGCTACGTAAAGGGCTCGGGCGACATTCTGAACAAGCTCTCCGAGCTGCTCGGAATCGAGGCTGAGGAGTGCACTGCCGACGGCAAATTCTCGCTCACAGCGTGCCGCTGCATCGGCGCCTGCGGCCTTGCGCCCGTACTCACCGTCAACGACGAGGTTTACGGCAGACTGACCGTTGCCGACGTACCCGGCATTCTGGAAAAGTACAAGGATGCGTGAGCTGTCGCTTAATGTGATGGACGTTGCCCAAAATTCCGTCCGCGCGCAGGCCACGCTCGTTGAAATTACGGTTGAGGAGAGCGACAAAAACGACTTTCTTACAATCGTGATCGGCGACAACGGCTGCGGAATGACAAAGGAGCAGGTGGAGCAGGTCATCGACCCGTTCTTCACCACCCGGACCACCCGAAAGGTGGGCTTGGGAGTTCCGCTCTTCAAAATGTCGGCGGAGCAGACGGGAGGCAGCTTTTCCATCGAATCCGAGGTAGGCCGCGGCACCCGCACGCAGGCGACCTACGTCAAAAGTCACGTGGATATGACTCCGCTCGGAGACATCAATTCCACGGTTTCCATTCTTATTCGCTGCAATCCCGACATCGATTTTGTATACACCCGCACAACCGACGGCGGAACCTTTACGCTGGACACAAGAGAGCTGCGGGAGGTACTGGAGGGCGTAAGCCTTGACACCCCCGATGTGGTGGAATGGATTGAACAATTCTTGGAAGAACAAACTGAAAATATTTGCGGAGGTGCAGAATTATGAAATCCTTAGCCGAGTTACAGGCTATTCGCGACAGAGCGAAAGCAAACGTCGCGTTAAGAAAAGAAAATCCGAACGCTGCCCGCGTTCTGGTCGGTATGGCTACCTGCGGTATTGCCGCCGGAGCAAGACCCGTGCTCAACGCGTTCACCGAGGAAATCGCAAAGCGCGGACTTCAGGAAGACATCGTTGTCACCCAGACAGGCTGCATTGGCATCTGCCAGTACGAGCCCGTTGTTGAGGTTGAAATTCCCGGACAGGAAAAGGTGACATATGTAAAGATGACACCCGAAAAGGTGGCAAGAATCGTAAACGACCACCTTGTAAACAAAAACGTTGTTACGGAATACACCATCGGCGCGATGGCTGATTAAGGAGGTCACTGAATGTTTCGTTCTAATGTGCTTGTTTGCGGCGGTACCGGCTGTACCTCCTCGAACAGCTTGCAGATTGCTGAAAAGCTGAAGGAAGAAATTGCAAATAAAGGCCTTGAAAAGGAAGTTAACGTAATCACCACAGGCTGCTTCGGTCTGTGCGCGCTCGGTCCCATTATGGTCGTATATCCCGAGGGCAGCTTCTATTCAATGGTAAAAATCGAGGACATTCCCGAAATCGTGGAAGAGCACCTCTTAAAGGGCAGGATCGTCACCAGACTTCTCTATCAGGAGACAGTTGTCGACGACACCATCAAGTCCCTCAACAAAACCGCTTTCTACGCAAAGCAGAAGCGCGTCGCCCTGCGCAACTGCGGCGTTATCGATCCCGAGAAGATCGACGATTACATCGCCCGTGACGGCTATGCCGCTCTGGGCAAGGTTCTCACCGAAATGACTCCCGAGGAAGTTATCCAGACTATCCTCGATTCAGGTCTGCGCGGCAGAGGCGGCGCGGGCTTCCCGACAGGTCTCAAGTGGAAATTTGCCGCTGCCAACGACGCCGATCAGAAGTATGTATGCTGCAACGCCGACGAGGGCGACCCCGGCGCGTTTATGGACCGTTCCGTTCTCGAGGGCGATCCTCACTCCCTGATCGAGGCAATGGCTATCGCCGGCTACGCGATCGGCGCTTCTCAGGGCCGCGTTTATGTAAGAGCCGAGTATCCCATCGCCGTTAAGCGTCTGCAGATCGCTATCGATCAGGCGCGCGAGTACGGCCTGCTCGGCAAGGACATCTTCGGCACAGGCTTCGACTTCGATATGGAGCTCCGTCTCGGCGCAGGCGCGTTCGTCTGCGGTGAGGAAACTGCGCTTATGACCTCGATCGAGGGCAAGCGCGGCGAGCCCAGGCCCCGTCCTCCGTTCCCCGCGGTAAAAGGTCTGTATCAGAAGCCCACCATCCTCAACAACGTTGAGACCTATGCAAACATCGCTCAGATCATCTTAAACGGCGCCGAATGGTTCGCTTCAATGGGTACCGAAAAGAGCAAGGGTACAAAGGTATTCGCGCTCGGCGGCAAAATCAACCACACCGGCCTTGTTGAGATCCCGATGGGCACTACCCTGCGCGAGATCGTATTCGAGATCGGCGGCGGCATCCCCAACGGCAAGAAGTTCAAGGCTGCCCAGACAGGCGGCCCCTCCGGCGGATGTATCCCCGTTGAGCACCTCGACGTTCCGATCGACTACGACAACCTGCTCGCTATCGGCTCAATGATGGGCTCCGGCGGTCTTATCGTTATGGACGAGGACAACTGTATGGTAGACGTTGCCAAGTTCTTCCTCGAATTCACCGTTGACGAGAGCTGCGGCAAGTGTACTCCCTGCCGTATCGGCACAAAGAGACTTCTTGAAATGCTCGAGAAGATCACAAAAGGTCAGGGCACAATGGAAATGCTCGACGAGATGGAGGAGCTGTGCGAATTCATCAAGGCGAACTCACTCTGCGGCCTCGGACAGACCGCTCCCAACCCTGTTCTCTCAACTCTGCGCTATTTCAAGGACGAGTATATCGCCCACATTCAGGACAAGAAGTGTCCCGCGGGCGTTTGTAAGGATCTGCTCGAATACACGATCGACAGAGAGAAGTGCGCAGGCTGCGGACTTTGCTCGAGAAAATGCCCCGTACAGGCGATTTCCGTCACCGACTACACCGCTCCCGGAAGAAGACGTCCCGCTCTTGAGATCGACGCCAAGAAGTGCATCAAGTGCGGCGCCTGCATGGAGACCTGTAAGTTTAAGGCTATTTATAAGGCTTAAGGAAAGGAGAGAATACTATGGAAATGTTGAACATTAAAATCAACGGTAAAGATTACCAGGTTGAAAAGAATACAACGATCCTTGAAGCTTGTCACAAGTTTGGTATTAAAATCCCGACCTTATGCTTCCTCAAGGAAATCAACGAGATCGGCGCCTGCCGTATGTGCCTTTGCGAAGTAAAGGGCGCGCGCAGCCTGGTTGCTGCCTGCGTATATCCAATCGACAGAGAGGGCACCGAAATCTTTACAAATACTCCGCAGATCCAGAAATACAGAAAGATGAACCTTGAGCTTCTTCTTTCAAAT
>ONIJ01000038.1 GCA_900317875.1 uncultured Eubacteriales bacterium | reverse complement strand
TCAAGCGGAACCTGTTTGACCAAACTTGATTTCTCCGTCAGCGCGCCTGTCGGGCAGAGCTGAACGCAGAGTCCGCAGTTGTTGCACTTGGTTTGGTCGAGAGGAAGCGAGAACGCGGGAGAAACGTCTGTTTTGAAGCCTCTGCCCATAAGTCCCAGGACGTTGAGGTCTGCTACCTCACGGCAGGAGCGCACGCAGAGTCCGCAGAGAATGCACTTCGCGTTGTTTCTCTCGATGAAGGAGTTCTCGTCGTGGCTGTACTTCTGCGGCATTTCACCGGCGAAGCGCTCGGGATTGATGTCGTAGCGCTGAGCAACGCTGAGCAGCTTGCACTTGAAGTATTCGCGGCAACCGCATTCAAGGCAGCGCGAAGCCTCCTTCTGAGCTTCCTCCTCGGTGAAGCCGAGGGAAACCTCGTCAAAGCTCTTGTTTCTCACGTCGGCAGGCAGTACCTTAGGAGAGATCCTGCTCTGCTTCTCGCGGTCGGAGTAATCGATCGTCTTTTCGTTTCTCTTGCTGATGTAGGGCACGCGAGTGTCGAGCGGCTTTCCGTTGAGATACGCGTCAACCGCCTTTGCGCAGCGGTCTGCTTCGCCTATTGCTTCAATCGCGATGGAAGCTCCTCTGTTTGTCGCGTCGCCGATTGCGAATACGCCTTCGACGCTCGTTGTGAAGAAGTCCTCGTCAGCCGCGATATTGCCGCGCTCGTTGAGCTCAAGCTCGCTCACATCGCCCTGTACGAGCTTCTGACCGATCGCGAGGATCACGCTGTCGACCGCGATCTCCTCGGTTTTGCCCTCGACGGGAACAGGCCTGCGTCTGCCTGACGCGTCGGGTTCGCCTAGCTCCATAACCTGCAAAGTGATTGACTTCACCTTGCCGTTCTCGCCGTTGAACGAGATCGGGTTGGTGAGGAACTTGTAGATTACGCCCTCTTCCTCCGCCTCGTCGATTTCTAGCTTGTCGGCAGGCATTTCATTTCTTGTTCTTCTGTAAACCACATATACTTCCTTAGCGCCCAAACGAACTGCTGTTCTGCAGGCGTCCATTGCGGTGTTGCCGCCGCCGCAGATCGCAACCTTCTCGCCGATTTCGGGAGCGTTCTTCTGAATCACGGCTCTGAGGAAGTCGATACCGCCGTATACGCCTTCGAGATCCTCGCCCGGAGTGCGCATAGAGCTCGACTTCCACGCGCCGACCGCGACGATAACCGCGTCGTTTTCGGCTTTGAGCGACTCGATCGTGAAGTCCTTGCCGAG
This sequence comes from uncultured Eubacteriales bacterium, assembly GCA_900317875.1. Lineage (GTDB taxonomy): Bacteria > Bacillota > Clostridia > Oscillospirales > Acutalibacteraceae > Ruminococcoides. Next base: position 2,980 of record ONIJ01000038.1, on the reverse strand, counting down.
CTTTACGTTGTTGATGAGCTTAACGCCCGATTTTTCTATAATAGAAATTTCCTTGTCCAGAACCTCCTTTGGAAGTCTGTACTGAGGGATTCCGTAGCGGAGCATTCCGCCCATTTTGTCCATCATATCGTAGACGGTCACGCTGTGTCCCATAATATTGAGGTAGTAGGCGGCAGTCAGTCCCGCAGGGCCTCCGCCGATCACCGCGACCTTCTTGCCCGAGCGAACCATAACGTCGGGAAGGTAGCTCTCGGATTTCAGGTCGATGTCGGCCGCGAACGCCTTGAGCTGAGCGATGTTTATAGGCTCCTCGACGTTTTTTCTGCGGCAAGCCTTCTCACAGGGGTGAGGACATACACGTCCGATTGAGGCGGGAAGCGGAATTTTATTTTTGATGAGCTTTATCGCGGCTTCATATTCGCCGTTTGCGATAAGTCCCACATAGCCCTGACAGTCGGTTCTCGCAGGGCAGTTGAGCTGACAGGGAGCCACGCAGTCGCCGTCGTGAGCGGACATAAGCAGCTCCATGGCGATTTTGCGCGACTGCACAACTCGGTCGCTCTCGGTGTTTACAACCATACCCTCGCTGACTTTTGCGGAGCAGGAGCGCAGGAGCTTCGGGATCCCCTCGGCTTCAACAACGCAGAGTCCGCACGCGCCGTAGACCTCAACTGCCTTGTCGTAGCAGAGCGTGGGAATATAAATATCGGCAAGGCGCGCTGCCTCGAGGATCGTCGAGCCTTCGGGAGCCTGCACCGCTTTTCCGTTAATTGTTAAATTTATCATCTCAGCCCCTCCTTATTCTTTCACAACCGCGCCGAACTTGCAGACCGTGAAGCACTTGCCGCACTTTATGCACTTGTTCGGGTCGATCACGTGGAGATTCTTAACAGTGCCCTCGATTGCGCCGACAGGGCAGTTTCTCGCGCAGAGCGTGCAGCCCTTGCACTTGTCGGCGTTGATTTTGTATTCGATCAAATCACTGCACTCGCCGGCAGGACACTTCTTATTCTTGATATGAGCAACGTATTCGTCGCGGAAATACTTGATGGTGGTGAGAACGGGGTTCGGAGCCGTCTGACCGAGACCGCAGAGCGCGCCGTCCTTGATAGAATAGCAGAGCTCCTCGAGCAGCTCGATGTCGCCTTCCTTGCCCTCGCCGCTCGTGATCCTCTCGAGCATTTCGAGCATTCTCTTGGTACCTATGCGGCAGTGTATGCACTTTCCGCAGCTCTCCTTCGCGGTGAAGTCGAGGAAGAACTTAGCCATACCGACCATACAGGTGCTCTCGTCCATAACGACCATACCGCCCGAGCCCATGATCGCGCCAGTCGCGCCGAGCGCCTTGTAGTCGATCACCGTGTCGATAAGGCTCGCGGGAATACATCCGCCCGAAGGGCCTCCCATCTGAACAGCCTTGAAGGGCTTGTCGGTTTTCATACCGCCGCCGATGTCGAAAATTACGTCGCGGAGGGTTTTGCCCATCGGGATTTCAACGAGTCCCGAGCGCTTTACCTTGCCCGTTACCGCGAACACCTTGGTGCCCTTTGAACCTTCGGTACCCATAGCCGCGAACGCCTCGCCGCCGTTGTTGATGATCCACGCGACATTTGCGAAGGTCTCGACGTTGTTGATGTTCGACGGCTTTCTCCAGAAGCCCGACTGAGCGGGAAACGGAGGCTTAAGGCGCGGCATTCCGCGGTGACCTTCAAGGCTCTCGATAAGCGCGGTTTCCTCGCCGCAGACAAACGCGCCTGCGCCTGCCTTTATCGTGAAATCGCAGGAGAAGTCTGTGCCGAAGATATTCCCGCCGATAATTCCTTTTTCCGTCGCCTGAGCGATAGCGTTCTTCAGTCGCTTGATCGCGAGAGGATACTCGGCTCTTACGTATACGACCGCGTGCTTTGCGCCGATTGCGTAGGCGCCGATAAGCATTCCCTCGATGAGATTATGCGGGTCGGATTCGATTACCGCCCTGTCCATAAACGCGCCCGGGTCGCCCTCGTCGGCGTTGCAGATGAGGTATTTTTCTTCGCCGGCGCTCGCTCTAGCGGCATTCCATTTGAACCATGTCGGGAAGCCCGCGCCGCCTCTGCCTGCGAGTCCGGAGGTCTTGATTACTTCAATTACGCCCTCGGGAGTCATTTCAGTCAGCGCCTTTTTAAGTGCTGTGTAGCCGTCAGCATTTGTGTACGCGTCAATGCTCTCGGGGTTGATTTCGCCGCAGTTGCGCAGCGCGATTCTCGTCTGCTTTGAGAGGAACTCGCTGTCCTCGTCAGATACTTTGAGGCTTTCGATCGCGCTTTCGTCACCGCTGTTTACATATGAAGCGATCGCCTGAGCGTCGTTTTCGCCGACTCTTACGAGTCTGGTGAGCTTGTTATCGTCGCCGTAGATGTCGACGATAGGCTCGAGGTAGCACATACCGATACAGCCTGTGATTGAAATATCTGCGTTAACGCCTGAATCCAAAAGCGCCTTTCTTACCTTTTCCGCGCCCGCTGCGATTCCGCAGGAGCCCTGTCCGATTACTATTCTCACTGTGCCGCCTCCCTTAACTCTTTAAGAATTTTCTTCGTCTTGTCGGGCGTTAAGCTGCCGTAGGTGTCCTCGTTTATCATCATAACGGGAGAAAGCGAGCAGCAGCCCAGACACGCCACGCATTTGAGCGAGAACAGGCCGTCCTCAGTCGTCTGACCGTCCTCGATTCCGAGCTCGTCCTTGATCGTCTGCAAAATCAGCTCGGACGAGTTGACGTGACAGGCGGTGCCCTGACAGAGCATAATCAGATATTTTCCCACGGGCTCAAAGCGGAACTGGGTGTAGAACGTCGCCACGCCCAGGATCTCCGACTCTGCGATCCCAGTTTTCTCGGAAATCAGCTCAATCGCTTCCTTGGGAAGATAACCGTAAATATCCTGTGTGTGCTGCAAAATGGTTATCAGGCTGCCCTTGACGGGAGCGTATTCTTTTAAAACGC
>ONIJ01000019.1 GCA_900317875.1 uncultured Eubacteriales bacterium | reverse complement strand
TTATTTTATCACAAGTTTTTAAAATTGTAAACAAAATAATTACACAAAAATCTATGGTGAAGATTGTTAAATATGCCACATCCTTTTAACTTGTTAAAGGTCAGCCGCCCGCCAGAGGAGTTTCTCCGGTGAGCTTGCCGACAACGAGAAAACGTCCCTCTCCGAAGTCGAGGCAGGTGCTGAGAATGACGATTTTATCGTTGATGTCCAGTGATACTCCCTGTCGCACATTGCTTGTGATCGAGTGGGGATTCTTTACTGTTTCGAGAAAATCGCTGTAGATCTCATCCCTTGAGAAGTCAAATGAGTTCATAATGTGGCTGTCGTCATAGTTGTACGCCGCCACAATAACGTAATCGAGCCTTTTGTCGGGAGTGTAGATCGTCATCTCGCTGTTCTGCTCAAAAAACTCGCTGTTCTCAAAATCGTGCAGCGAAGCAAACATTGAGCGGTTGGCCATATTATGGCCGTAGAGCACAGTCACCCTGTCGAGATAGTCCTTGTGATTGCAGAACTGCGAGTAGATCGCGCCCGCGGGACTATGCTCTTTTTCAAAATCGTGGTCGAGATAAAAGTTGTCGTCCGTTGCGCTTTGCAGCACAGGATAATTGACATTTGTGTTCTTTATCGTTATCCACGAATAGATGTCGGGGTTTTTCTGCTTAAGTCCCGGAAAGTCGATCGGATTTTTTTCCACGGGCACGCCGCTGGCGTCGGTGTACACGATCTCTTTCCCGGACTCGGAAACATGAGCGTAGGACGACGCGAGATCATCATACTTCTCGGTCGTTTTCTTTGTCAATATGTTATTATAAATTAAATGACCGCCGCTTACCGCAATCACTAAAACTAATACGGCAACAACGACGGTTATAATCACTTTCTTTTTATTCATATTCTCCGGTCAGTTTTCCAAAGAGCTTGCTGTTGTAACGGCGGGATCGGCCTGTTCATCAGCCGCGTTAACTATCGTCAGACTGACAACAGCCATACCGACAAGCAGCAAAACTGCGATTAAAATGCTTATTACCTTCGTTTTGATGTTAACCAAATCGATACATCTCCCTCATATTTCACGATTATAAAATATCAGATAACCCCGAAAAAATCAAGAGTTATAAAAGCATTGTAAACATTTTGATAATAATTTGCCAAATATTCATTTGTTTATCGGATAAGAATGTGCGCTTCGCTGACAGCTCGGGGCAAAAAAAGCCGAAAAATGCCTGTTTTTGCCGTCGAATCCGCAAAGCGTGCCGCAGCAAAGCGGCAGAAGCCGGCAAGCGCAGCAGCGGAAAAACAAAATTTATCCATTACGCCTTTTGCCGCGGCACCCGCTTCAGGAGCGAAAAAGCGCCTTACGATATTATCATCCGATGATTTTCAAAGCTCGGAATTTGCCGAATTGATGCGGATTTTTTCACCTGCGCTTCACATCTCCGCTGCTGCGACAGCATATTGCCCAACAAAAACCTAGTAAAATTGTGCGTTTTTTACAAAGTTAAAAATTTTAATAAAAAAATGTAGATTTTTTCAAATTTTGTGTTATCATATATTTACACAAAAGAATTATTTTAGAAGTTATCTTTTGTGAGAATTCTGAGGTGTGTTATGAGCAGCGGTAAGATTATTACAATTACAAGACAGTACGGTTCGGGCGGTCACGACATCGGCAAGCTGATTGCCGAAAAGCTCGGCGTACCGTTTTATGACAAGGAACTCATTACACTTGCCGCCAAGGAAAGCGGGATCAGCCCCGAGGTATTCGCAAAGGCTGACGAAAAAATGTCGAACAGCCTGCTCTATTCGCTGTCAACGGGTCTTTACAATTACGGCAGCGGTTTTTCCGCGATGGGCGATCTGCCTATGAACGACCAGCTTTACATCCTGCAGCATCAGATTATCAAAGAAAAAGCCGAAAAAGAAGTTTTTGTGGTAGTCGGAAGGTGTGCCGACTATATTTTGAAGGAATATGATAATGTTGTAAAGGTGTTTATTTACGCGGATATCAAATCCAGAGTCGCACGCGCCGTGTCGCGTCACGACATCGCACCCGCAAGAGCCCGTCAGGCAGTTATTAAAACAGACAAAAGCAGAGCAAACTACTACAGTTTTTATTCAGGTCAAAAATGGGGAGCGCCCGAAAACTATGATTTATGCGTCAACAGCACTCATCTGAGCGAGGAGCAGGCGGCGCAGGTGATCATCGACTACGTAAAAATTTTGGAGGCGCAGTAATAAAACCCTTTTCTCCTGAATAAAATGATACTATGATTCAGGAGGTGTAATAAATGAAATTCGTTGTTATGGATTTAGACGACTTTATCTTCGGTAACGAGGAATGGCATCCCAGCGAGAGGTAAACTTTTCCCGCTTTTATTAATGTTGAGATTTGCTGTTCCGACAGGAATGTTGAGATAGAGCTAAGCCCGCCGCTTTTGCGGCGGGCTTGTTTTTTAGTTTTCGTTGTTGACAAAGGTGAGCGGATCGGCGGTCGCGCCGTTTATCTTCACCGTGACGTGAATGTGGTTAGGATCGGAAGCCTCGCAGGGAACCGTTCCCAGAACGGCGATTTTGTCGCCGCGCGACAGCTTGTCGCCCTGCTTAACCTTGACCTCTCCGAGTCCGCAGTAGCTTATCACCACGTTGCCCGAGGTCACATCTACGGTCTTGCCGTACATTTTGTCCTCGGAAACCGAACTCACCTCGCCGCTGAGCATAGCGAGGATATCCTCGCCGAGCTCGCCGTCAAAATCCGCGGCGAGATGCGGCTTCCATGAGTTGAGCGTCTTGTTGTAGACGCTGTCCGTGCTGTAGGGCACCAGAACGTGACCGGACTTTGTCGGCATTGACAGGCTGATTTCCGCCGCGAGCATTGTCTGCAGAGCGTCTGCTCTCCCCTGCTCCGACGCTGCCTGAGTTGTCGGCTGAGTCGCCGCTTCGGCGGTTTCCTCCTCGGTTGAAGGCGTGTCCTCGGTTATCGGGGTGAGCCCGAGAGTCGGCGTAGGCACCGTGACGTTTGTCACCGGCTGGGCAACCGCCACCGCGCTTGTCGGAGTTACGGAAGCCGTTACCGGCTTGTTTGACTCGGCGACTTGGGTGTATGTGGAATAGACCGCCATACAAACGGCAATCAGACAGATGGAAAACGCCGTGTAAAAGCCTATTTTCTCACGGCGCGTTTTTGTTGCTTTGTATTCATATCTGCTCATAAAAAAGCACCTCCGCCATTAGTATTGGCAGAAGGTGCTGTTTTATGCGGATTTACTCCGCAACTTCGTAATCCTGAGCTTCAACCGCTTCCTTTAATACGCTGAAAGGAATTTCCTCCCTGAGCGTTACCACCGCGCGGTCGTCCTTGTGACTGACCTCGGCGCTCTCGACCTGAGGAATAGCTTCGAGTGTTTTCTTAACGCGCGCCTCGCAGTGCTCGCACATCATTCCCTTGATGTTCATTGTAACTGTCATAATCTTTTTCTCCTTTGTTTCGGTTTTGATATTTGTTCTCTGTGCAGAGATTTCTTCCTTTGGACGTATGCGCGCAAAATTAAGTCTGAGCGCGTTTGTCACGACGCAGAAGCTCGAAAGCGACATTGCCGCCGCTCCGAGCATCGGATTGAGCTGCCAGCCGAAGGCGTAAATGAACGCTCCTGCCGCAACCGGAATTCCGATCACATTATATATGAAAGCCCAGAAAAGGTTTTCGCGGATATTGCGCAAGGTCGCCCTGCCGAGGCTTATCGCCGCGGGCACGTCGCTGAGCCTGCTGTGCACGAGGACTACGTCCGCCGCGTCGATCGCAACGTCGGTTCCGGCGCCAATCGCGATCCCGACGTCCGCCGAGGTAAGCGCGGGCGCGTCGTTTATTCCGTCGCCTGCCATCGCGGTTTTGCCCTGAGCGCAGAGCCCGCGGATTTTTTCCGCCTTGCCCTCGGGCAGGACCTCGGCAATAACCTCGTCAACGCCTGCCGCCTTTCCTATCGCCTCGGCAGTCCGCCTGTTGTCGCCCGTGAGCATTACCACGCGCAGTCCCATTTTTTTGAGTCTTTCAACCGCAGCCTGACTGTCGGGCTTCAAAACGTCGGCGACGGCGATCAGACCGAGCAGCTTATTTCCTTTAGAGAAATATAGCGGTGTTTTACCCTCACCGGCAAGCTGACGCGCCCTGTTTTCAATGCTTTCGGGCACCTCACAAACCTCGCCGACAAACGCCCGGCTGCCTCCGCGCAGCTTTTCTCCGCTCAGCGTCGCCGTGATGCCGTTTCCGGAATGGATCCGAAAATCTTTTATTTCCATTTTAGAAATATTATTCTCCTCCGCACGGGAAATAATCGCCTTTGCGAGCGGATGCTCGCTTTTTATTTCAAGCGCATAAGCCGTTTTCAGGAGCTCGTCCTCTCCGCAGCCGTTCGGGATAATATCGGTCACAACGGGCGAGCCGACGGTTATCGTGCCTGTTTTATCGAGCGCCACGGTCTTGATTTTGCCCGTTTCCTCAAGAGAAACCGCGCTTTTGAACAGAATTCCGTTGCGCGCGCCCACTCCGCTGCCGACCATTATCGCCACGGGCGTTGCGAGTCCGAGGGCGCAGGGACAGCTTATCACGAGAACGGAAATCGCGCGGGCCAGCGCAAATCCGACCGACTGCCCGAGCAGCAGCCAGATCACGGCCGTAACTATTGCTATCGCTATGACCGCCGGGACGAAAACTCCCGAGACCTTGTCGGCGATTTTGGCGATAGGCGCCTTTGTAGCCGCCGCGTCGCTCACCATCCTGATGATCTGAGAAAGCGTCGTGTCCTCGCCCACTTTGGTTGCCCGGCAGCGTATGAAGCCCGAGCGGCTGATCGTCGCCGCCGAAACCGCGCTGCCGACGGTTTTGTCCACGGGCACGCTCTCGCCCGTGAGCGCCGACTCGTCAACCGCGCAGTCGCCCTCGATTATCACCCCGTCCACGGGGATGCTTCCGCCTGCCCGGACAATAAATATATCTCCCGCCTGAACCTGCTCGATCGGAACCTCAACCTCCGCGCCGTCCTTTTCGATGACGGCGGTTTTCGGCGAAAGATCCATCAGGCTTTTGAGCGCGTTCGTGGTGCGCCCCTTTGATTTTGCTTCGAGCAGCTTGCCGACGGTGATGAGAGTAAGTATCATCGCGGCGGATTCAAAATAAAACTCGTGCATATATCGCGCGGCTTCTTCGGCGTTTTGAGCGGCGGTCATCATAAACAGCGAATAAGTGCTGTAGACAAACGCCGTGCCCGAGCCGAGCGCGACGAGCGTATCCATATTCGGCGCGCGGTGAAGCGCTCCCTTGGCGCCGCTGACGAAGAACTTTTGATTTATCACCATAACGGAAGCCGCGAGCAGGAGCTGAACCAAGCCGCAGGCGATCGGATTATCCTTAAAAAACGGCGGTGGCGAAAGCCCGATCATATGCCCCATTGAAAAATACATAAGCGCCGTCAGAAAGACGAGCGAAATGATGAGGCGCTTCATTATTTTCGGAGATTCGCGGTCACTGAGCCCGTCGGTAAGGTTCAGGGGCTTTTCCTTTGCGCCCTTTACCGCCGCGCCGTATCCCGCGTCCTCGACCGCCTTTATGATTGCATCGTCGGAGGCGCTTCCCTCGACTCCCATTGAATTCGTGAGCAGGCTTACCGAACACGAGGTTACGCCGGCGACCTGCGAAACCGCCTTTTCAACGCGGGCGCTGCACGCCGCGCAGGACATTCCGCTAACGCTGTACTGCCGCATAGCCTCACCTCATTTCATAAGCTTTTGCAGGGTTGCGCAAAGCTCGTCTATCGTTTCATTTCTGCCCTCACGAATATCATTCGCAACGCAGGTGTGAATATGATTGGAAAGCAATTCCCTGTTAAAGGCGTTCAGCGCCGCCGTGACCGCCGACACCTGAATGAGAATGTCGGTGCAGTAGACGTCGCTTTCGACCATCCTTTGGATCCCGCGGATCTGACCTTCGATCCGGCTGAGGCGGTTGAGCAGCTTTTTCCGCTCGTCGTCATCGCGGTGCTTTGTTTTATGAGCGCATTTTTCGCAGGGCATATTATTCACTCCATCCGTGCTGTTTTCTCCATTATATACCCCCAAGGGGTATTTGTCAATATAAAAAAAGCGCCGCACCGAAGTGCAGCGCTAAATGCTTGGATCAGTCAGCGGTGTAGGGAAGCAGCGCAAGATGACGTGCGCGCTTGATCGCTGTTGTAAGGTCACGCTGATGTCTTGCGCAGGTACCTGTCACACGGCGGGGAAGAATTTTTCCTCTCTCTGACATATAGCGGCGAAGACGGGCGATATCCTTGTAATCAATGTGCTCAACCTTGTCAACGCAGAAGCCGCAAACCTTCTTGCGGGACTTTCTGCCGCGGTTGTTGGGTCTATCAGCCATTGTAAGTTCTCCTTTCGTGAGAATAATCATTCAAAAAAGTAATAATTTAATTAAAACGGTAAGTCGTCGTCAAGGGGCATATCCTGGAACGCGTCCGCACTGCCGCTCTGATAAGAGGGCTGGGGCTGCGCAGGAGCCGCATAGCTCTGGGGAGCAGGCGCGCCGTAAGACTGGGGTGCGCCGTAGGACTGGTTTCCGCCGTAGGACTGGTTGCCGTAGTTGTTTTCACGGCGCTCGCCCGTAAAGGAAACGTTGTCTGCAACGACTTCGACCACATAGCGGTTGGTGCCGTCCTTTGCCTGATAGGTTCTGCTCTGGAGCTGACCTTCAACGGCGATCATCGCGCCCTTGCCGAAATAACGGCAGACAAACTCGGCGGTCTGTCTCCAGCAAACGATGTCAAGAAAATCAGTTTTGCGCTCCTCGCCGCTCTTAACATAGCTGCGGTCGACTGCAATCCTGAAATTAGTAACGCTGGCACCTGACGGTGTGGTTTTCAACTCGGGATCAGACACAAGTCTGCCCATCAAAATAACTCTGTTCAACATAGATTCTCATCCTTTCGTGTTCGGGTTTCCCCTACCAATCAATCATTCGTCTTCCTTTTTGATAATCATTGAACGCATTACGTCTTCCGAAATTCTGAACTTACGGTCAAGCTCCGCGGGGAACTCGGCTGTGCTCTCAAACTCGAAGAGAACATA
>ONIJ01000027.1 GCA_900317875.1 uncultured Eubacteriales bacterium | reverse complement strand
CTTGATTTTTGTGCATTATTTTGATATTATTTATTAGTGCGCTTTACTACACTAAAAAATTAAAACAGGAGGAACAATATGAGTACAGACAAAATCATTACTTTGGTTGCCTTTGCGTTCTATCTCGGTCTGATGATCATCATCGGAATTTTCTACTCAAAGAAAACCAAAAATAATGAGGATTATTTTCTGGGCGGCAGAAACCTCGGCGGTTGGACGGCGGCTCTTTCGGCTCAGGCGAGCGATATGAGCGGCTGGCTGCTGATGGGCCTTCCCGGTGCGATCTATCTTGCCGGCTCGGGCGAGGTGTGGATCGCGATCGGTCTGCTGATCGGCACAATTCTCAACTGGTTTATCGTTTCATCGCGACTCAGAAAATACACAATCGTGGCGGGCAATTCGCTCACCATACCCAGCTTCTTTGAGAACCGCTACCACGACAAAAAAGGCGTGATCAAGGTCGTTGCCGCAATTATCATCGCGGTATTCTTCGCGGTTTACACCGCTTCGGCGTTCAGCTCGGGAGCAAAGCTTTTCTCGGTGCTTTTCGGCGATTCGATTGACAACGCCTACACCGTCGGCCTTGCAATTGCGGCGGTAGTAATTCTGGTTTACACCCTGCTCGGCGGATTCAAGGCGGTTTGCACCACCGACTTCATCCAGGGTATGCTTATGCTCGTGGCTATTCTTGCGGTGCCGATCGTAGCGTATATGACGATGACCTGGGATCAGGGCTTCGGCACGGCGCTTCTCAGCCATCAGCTTCCCACTCACGAAATCACCGACGCCGAGGGCTTTGTAAGCCTCTTTACCGACGGAAAAGGCGATCCCGTCAAGGCCACCTCGGTCATCTCCAGCCTTGCCTGGGGACTCGGATACTTCGGAATGCCCCACATCATCATCCGCTTTATGGCTATCAAGAACGAGACTGAGGTCAAGAAGTCAAGAAAGATCGCCATTGTTTGGGTCATCCTTTCGCTCTCGGCAGCCTGCTTCGTAGGCCTTGTTGCGAGAGGCGCTCTCAACAAGTCGCTCTTCTCGCTCGACGCTGACGGCAACCCGATCGACGGCAGTGAAAACGCCTTCATCGAGCTCATCCGCCAGGTATTCTCGGGCAACGGTTTCCTGGTATTTATCGGCGGTATTTTCCTTTGCGGAATTTTGGCGGCGATTATGTCCACTGCGGACAGCCAGCTTCTTGTAACCTCCTCGGCTATTTCGGAGGACCTGTTCAAGGGTGTTATCAAAAAAGACGCGAGCGAAAAGAAGGCTCTTATGGTCGGAAGGATCGCGGTTCTCGCGGTCGCGGTCATCGCCTTTATCATCGCACTCGATCCCAATTCGAGCGTTATGGCGCTTGTTAAGGACGCGTGGGCAGGCTTTGGCGCGGCGTTCGGCCCTGTTGTGCTGCTCGCCCTGTTCTGGAAGCGCTCCAACCTTGCGGGTGCGGTTGCCGGAATGGCGACCGGCGCTCTGACAGTTATCATCTGGGACTACATTCCGCTCATAGACGGCGCAAAGCTCTGCGACACCACCGAGCTCTACTCCCTCGCGGTCGGCTTCCCGCTGGCGCTCGCTGTCAACGTCATTGTTTCGCTCATCACCAAGAAGCCCTCAAAGCAGATCTATGACGAGTTCGATTCAATCAAGAAAGTCGATATTTAATAAAACCCCTTTTGCGGCAGTTCTTTTGAGCTGCCGCTTTTTTTGAGCGCCGATGTATTGTTTTGGTTAAAACAAACACAAAATTGAAATAATTTATCTCTTGACACGGCTTTTTGCACAGTGTACAATATAATTGTATAAATATGAATTGAGGTAATGTAATGGAAGCGCAAAAAACAATGTACTACCGGCCCGTACCGCGGCTTCCCGCGACGCTGCTTGTTGTGGACTGCACCTGCAAGCCCAGGCTTATTCCTCTCAGAGGCGATATGACCTTCGGCAGGCTCTATGAGGGCGAGCTCTGCAATATTACGGTCCAGTCGGCGATCGTCGGCAGGCGTCACGGCGAATTTGTCTATGACGAGAGCGAGGGCGTTTACTACTATATTGACAACAACAGCCTTAACGGCACATATATCAACGGCACGAAGCTCCAAAAATTCAACGAGCGCGGATCCAGGGCTCACCGTCTTACCGACGGCGACATCATCCGCGTCGACCGCAAAACGCTCGACAAGCCGCATCCCGAAGCGGTGATCATGATCTATTGTACGAGCCTGCGCTACGACGACTCGTGGACGATGTTTGACACCAACCGTCTGGTCAACATCACGATCGGCAGAGGCGAAAACAACGTGATCCGCCTTACCGATATTGCAGCCTCACGCGAGCACGCGGTGCTGCGCCGCAGTCCGAACGGCTGGACGGTCTTTGACAACAACAGCCAGAACGGAATCAGCGTAAACGGCGTGGGAGTTCAGCACAGCACGCACGTCAGCGATCACGACGTTATCAAGATCGCCAACACGACGATAATATGCTTCGGCAATATCCTGATCTACAACAACCCCAAGGAAAGCACGGGCAACCTGATGGTGCGCATTGACCGCAAAGCAGTCGATTTCGGAAGAAAAACCCTGCTGCGCGACATAAGGTTCCAGGTCGACAGCGGAGATTTCGTGCTGATCCTGGGCGGCTCGGGCGCCGGAAAAACCACGCTTGTAAAGGCTATTCTCGGCGACGGCAAGGCGGAGGGACGCATCATCCTCAACGGCTCGAACCTCTATGAGAATTTCAAGAGTATGAAGTCGCAGATCGGTCTTGTTCCGCAGTTTTTGACTCTGCGCCTCAACGACACCGTCAGAAACACGCTGATGGACACTGCCGACATCAAGCTCGACAGGAGAAACTATTCCAAGGAAGACAAAATCAGGCGCATAAACGAAATTATGGAAAAGGTCGGCATAACCAACCTGCAGAACCACCTGATCAGCCAGCTCAGCGGCGGACAGAAAAAGAAGGTGTCGGTTGCGTATCAGCTCGTCGGCTTCCAGAAGGTATTTATCTGCGACGAGCCCGACTCCGGACTTGACGCCGCCTCGCGCACCCAGCAGATGGAGATCTTAAAGGAGATCTCGCTCAACGACAAAATCGTTATGGTCATTTCTCACGAGCCGGACGACGCGATCGACGTCACCACGGGACAGTCCCTCTTTACAAAGGTCGTCGTGCTCGCCAAAAGCGCACGTGACAACGCGGGACACCTCGCCTTCTTCGGAAATGTCGAGGACGCAAAGGCTCACTTCGGCGTAAACAAGCTTCAGGACATTATGGTTGAAATCAATCCTCCCTATGAAGGCGGAAAAGGAAAGGCCGACTACTATATTGAAAAATACTACAATTCTCTGAGGAGGAAGCCTAATGAATGACACCACGTTCGGAACCCAGACCTCTGTATATTTCAGAAAGATCTTTCGAATCGCGATCCGCGAAAAAGCGTGGAAATATCTGATTTTTGCCACGATCATCGCCTCGATAGTAGTGTTCATCGTCGGCGACGGGATGTTTTCCGACTTCGGCTACGACTCGACGAAATCGGGCTTCTTCACACTCGCCTCGGCGTGTATATGGATAGGCATTTTCAACTCCATTCAGAGCATTTGCAAGGAGCACGAGATAATCCGCGCGGAATACCGTCAGGGAATGAAGATGTCCTCATACATCGCGGCTCACGTTATCTGGCAGGCGCTGCTTTGCCTCGCCGAGAGCATTCTTGTTTTCATCCTCTGCTGCATCAAGATGAATTTCAACAAGTCGCCCAGCCTGATCATCAGCGCCTACTCCGAGAACTTCGTCACGATTTATCTTCTCACCTTCGGAGCGGCGGTGCTGGGGCTGATGATCTCTTCGATTTCGGGAAACCCCACGACCGCCATGACGATTATGCCCTTTGTGCTTATCGTTCAGCTCATCCTCTGCGGCGCGCTCTTTGACCTCAGCGGAGTGAGCGACTTCTTCTCGAATTTCACCCTCAGCAAATGGGGAATGGCGGCGTTCAGCTGCGAGTCCGACCTGAACAATATGGAGCTGGCGATAAACGGCAGGCTGATGGCGGAAGGGCATTTGAACGGCGCTCCGCTGAAAATCGACAGCCAGCACGCAAACTGGTTCTATGTGCACGAGGCGGGCAGACTGCTTCTTTCGTGGCTGTTCTGCATTCTTCTCACCGCTTTCAACGCCGTAATAAGCGTTGCGGCACTCAAGCTCAAAAACAGAGATTCGTAAAACGGTTGGTAATTATGGAAAAATCATTTAAAAGCAAATCCCGTTCCGGTGAGCGCTACAGAGTTTATATTACAACTCACACGGGATCGGTCCGAGAAAACAACGAGGACAACTTCACAATAAACAACGCCTCCAAAAAGCTGCTGCACAAGAGCGCGAATTTCAGCGACGAATATGACGCTCCGCTGCTTGCCGCCGTTTTTGACGGAATGGGCGGCGAGTCAAAGGGCGAGCACGCCTCATATATCTCGGCAAAAGTGGCGAAAGGACTGTACTACAAAATCAAACAGGATCCCGACGCCGATATTGAGAGTGTGATTTGCGAGTTTGTTCAGCGCGCCAACGACGAGATACGCGACTTTCTTGAACAGAACCGCTGCACCACCGGCGGCAGCACGGTTGTGGGAACCGTTTTCAAAAACGAGATCGTTTATCCGTTCTCGATCGGCGACAGCAGGATTTATCTCTACCGCGACTTGCAGCTCTCTCAGATTTCAAAGGATCAGACGCTCGCGATGAAAAAATACGAGGCGAATATCTACACCCTTGAGGAAGCCGAAAAAAGCATTGACAGCCACAAGCTGACCTCCTTCCTCGGCGTTGATACCTTTCGTCAGGGACTCCGTCCGCAGCTTTACGAGCCCATCGTGATGCAGAAATCCGACAAACTTCTGCTGTGCAGCGACGGTCTTTATGACGAGCTGACCCCCGTGCAGATACGGGATGTAATCAGAAACAACCCCGATAACCCGACGCTTGAACTGGTCAAAGCCGCTGTCAGCCACGGCGGCAAAGACAACGTGACCTGCGTTCTGGTTGAAAGGGCATTATAAAAATTATCGCAAAGGAGAAAAACTATGGATTTATCATTCTTATCAAAAATGGGATTTTCGATGGATGACATCGGCAAAATCGGCGAGATCATTATGAGCGGCGGCGACGACGACAAAATCGCCGAGGAGCTCAGCGCAAAGTTCAATATGGACAAGGATCAGGCGAAGGACATCGTCAAGCAGTCCAAGGGCGTGCTCGGCGGAATCCCGAATCCCTTCAAAAGATAATTTCAAACCGGATCCCGGCAAAATAAGGGCGTACCCGCTTGGGTACGCCCTTGAATTATCTGTTTATTCGCTTTTTGCGATCGTTACTGTGAACACGCATTCGCCGTTTGAACGTGTTGCCGAGCATTTGAACTCAAAGCCCGAGTAATCGCCTTCGACCTGCGAGGACACCGCCTTTTCAGCCAGATCGCACAGCGCCTTTTCAGCGGTGCGGTAGGACTGGCTGCCCGGCAGTTCCGCAGTTCCGAACGAGATCTCGGAGCCGCTGAGATTTGCGTTCTGCTTCATTCCCAGACCGGAAAGCCTTGAAACGACAGCCGCGTTCCAGCGGTTCGCGTTGTCCGCCGTGCACAGCTCTCCGTGAGGCAGAACCGTATCGTCGGTTCTGGGCTGCTCGGCGTTTTTGACCGTGATCGAGCAGGTCGCCTTGCAGCCGTTGCGGGAGGTTATTGTAAGCGTCGCACTGCCCGCCGATTTTCCCGTTACGGTTACGGTCGAGCCCGAAACCGAAGCCGAAGCGGCTCCGCTGCTCACCGAGGCGGTGCAGCTTTTTGTAAGCGCGTTCTCGGGATCGTAGCTGATTTCAAGTTTTTCGCTCTTCCCCACCTCCAGAGTGACGGAGGATTTGTTCAGCGAAACGGACTTCAGAGTGAGCGCCCGGATCTTTGACATTACATCGCCCTGGATCGAACCGATGCCGGGATTGATGTTTGCTCCCGTAATGTTGTCCTTGGGGACGTTAGGGTTCGTTGTGGGCTGTGTTGAAGGCGTTGTGGTCGGCTGAGTGCCGGGATGCACCGTTGTCGGCTGCGTTGCGTCTGTATTACTGCTTGTTTTTTCGGTTGAAGCCTGCGCCGACGAGGGAACGTCGGTTCCCGTGCCGGTATCAGTCAGGGTGGTCTCCTCGCTGTAGTATTTTCCCTCTCCGTCGGGATACACGCGGTTGACCGCCTCGTCCTGCGTTGCGCCGCTGTTGCCGCCCGCGCAGGAGGTCAGAATTGCCGCGCCCGTAATCAGTGCGAGCAAAAACGGCAGAAGCTTATATTTCATATAAAATCAGGTCCTTTTCGCGATGGAGCCGAGCTTGTTACGCGGAATTGAAAACGCGACGTTGTTCGCGTGGTCGCCGACTCTTTCGAGAATTGTGAGCATATCAAGGTAAATGGTTCCGTTTTCAGCGCTGCAGGTGCCCGCGTTCATACGGTTGATATGGTTGAACTTGTAAATTTTTACGTGGCTGTCGAGCGAGCTTTCGGTTTCGATGACCGCCTTGGCGATGTCGAAGTCAACGCTCTGAGCGTTAAACAGCGTGAGGCCGTCATCAAGAAGCTTGGTTACAAGCTCGTCGAGATGGTGAAGCTCCTTCATCGCGTCGTCGGTAAACTTCACCTTGTTAAGGATCATTTCCTTAGCGTGCTCGGTTATGTTTTCGGCGTGGTCGCCGATGCGTTCAATATCCTGGATCGCCGAGTACATAACGCCCATTGTTTTGCGGTCGCTGTCGACGATGTCAAGTCCGTTGATTTTTACGATATATCTTGTTATTTCGTGAGTCAGAAAGTCGATTACCTTCTCGTTCTTGTGCACCTTTTCGATCAGGTGCTCGTCGCCCTCAAAGAACGCCCGCATCGCGTAGTGGTAGTTCTTTCTGGCGAGATCTCCGAGCCGCTTGCACTCGTTTTCAACCTGGAGTACCGCCATCGGAGGCGTGGTGAGAATACGGGTGTCGAGATAGACGGTCTCCATCTTCTCTCTCTCCTCGTCAATATCGGGAAGAACGAGCTTTGTTAGCTTTATTATCGGCGTGGAGAGCGGCAGGAATATGATCGTCCTCAGCACGTTGAAGGTGATGTGCATAATTGAGATCTGTCCCGCCGGATTGCCCTTGAGGAAGGGGATCGACTCCGAGATAGCCGTTACGGAATACGGCGTGAAGTCGAGCATCGCTACGATGAACGAGATCAGTACAGCCGCCAAAAAGCTGGTCAGGAAGTTTGAAAGCGCAACCTGCTTTGACTCGCGGTTAGCGCCCGCGGCAGAGAGGAATACGGGCATACACGCGCCGACGTTCATACCGAAGATGATATAAACGCAGTCGTGCAGGCTAACTACGCCGCTCGCGGCAAGCGCCATCAGAATACCGACGGACGCGGAGGAGCTTTGGATGATTCCCGTAAACACCATACCGACGAGCAGTCCGAGCACAGGCGAGGACATTGTGGAAACCATATCGGCGAAAACATCGGATTCCTTCAGGAAGCCGAAATTGTCGCTCATCATTCCCATACCCATAAACAGGATGCCGAAGCCCGCGGCTATCTGGCCGTAGTAACGGTAGTTGTTCTTCTTGGCGAAGGTGATGACAAGCGCGCCGACAAAGGTGAATATCGGAACATACGCCTTGATGTCGATTGAAAGCAGCAATGACGTTGCCGTGGTACCGATTTTTGAACCGAAGAGTATGCCGATACTCTGGTAAATATCCATCAGTCCCGCGTTTACAAAACCGACAACCATTGCGTCGGTCGCCGAGGAGCTTTGGATAACCGCGGTTACAAGCACGCCGACAATCATTGCGATAAATTTGTTGCTGGTGATTTTTTGCAGCATCGTTCTCAGCTTGTTACCGGCGGCGAGCTCAAGGCCCTCGCCCATCATCTTCATACCGATCAGAAACAAACCGAGACCGCCGAGCACTTTTATAACGCTAAAAAAGGTCTCCATACTTTTCCATCCTGACTGCACATAAAATGCCGTTGTCGTTATATCTCTCTTATCGGGTATTATCCCAAACATACCCAAAGTAATTTTACCACACTTATACGCAATTTTCTACAATTTTTTTGCACAAACTACGATTTCGATAAAAATATTTCATTAATTTAATATTTTTTGCCGCAAACGCTCCGCTCGCTTGACATTTTAGTATTAACCGACTATAATACTATAATATTGAGAGAAAAATAACAGTGCAGGGAGGTTTTTGTTTGAAACGTAAAATTCTTGCCGCGCTGCTTTGCGCGCTTACGGTTTTTGCCGTTTTCGCGGGCTGCTCGGACAAATCAGGCAGCTCGTCAAAGGCTTCTTCCGAGTCGGAACAGTCCGAACCCGAAACCAAGCCCGAAAAGAAAGAGCCTGTCGACGCGGCTTGGTTTGACGACGCGGTATTTGTGGGCGACAGCGTTACGCTCAAGCTCAACTACTACTGCGAGGAAACTCCCGAGGCGCTCTCGAACGCTCAGTTCTTCTGCGGAGGAAGTCTCGGATTCACCAACGCGCTGTGGGATATTAACGAGGAAGGCAACGTGCACCCCTATTATCAGGGAAGAGTTTGTCTTTGCCAGGACTGCGCAAAGCTGACCGGCGCCAAAAAGGTGTTCATTATGCTGGGTATGAACGACATCGCGCTCTACGGCTATGACGACACACTCAAAAGCGCACGCACACTGGTGGAAAACATTTTAAAGGAATCTCCCGGTGTTGCCGTTTACATCCAGTCCGTCACCCCGATGATTGCCGAAATGGAGGACGAGGAGCTGAACAACGCGGTCATCCGCGGATTCAACGAAAAGCTCAGGGAATTCTGCGAAAGCATCGGCTACACGTACCTCGACGTTTACGGTCAGCTCGCCGACGAGGACGGAAATCTTAAAAATGAGTACTGCAGCGACCCCGACGCCCAGGGAAAGCACTTCACTGACGCCGCCTGCGCGATTTGGGTAGAATACTTAAAGGAGAATGTGGCTTGAAAAAAATAATTATTGCCCTTGCCGCCGTGATCGCCGTATGCGCTGCGCTGTGCGCCTGCTCGGGCTTGGAAAGCTCGTCATCGGGCGGCAAATCCGGAAAGGCGCTGAGCGAGATATGGAGCGACATCAAGGATGAGGTCGAATTCAAGGATTTCAGCGAATTTCAGGACATAAAAAGACTCAACCGAAGCTACGGCATCACCGAGGATATGGCTGAGGAGTTTGCCGGCGGAGTCAACAGCACCGGAGTCAACCAGGAAGAGGTCGTGCTGGTGAAGGCAAAGGACGAGGACAGCGCCAAAGAAATCGAGGAAAAGCTCAACGCCAAGCTGGAATCAAAGCTGAACCAGAACAAAAACTACAACCCGGAGCAGGCAAAAATGATGGATGGCTGCAAGGTTGAAAAGGACGGCCTGTACGTTTCGCTGATAGTTTCCGAAAACAGGGAAAAAATCACGGAGATATACAAAAACGGAATAAAATAAATACCGGCGCCGAACGGAAACAGGCTTTACCGTCTGATTTCCGCCGGCAGTCAGCATAAAGGGCGGCTCGCGCGAGTCGCCCTTTTTTTCAGCCGTTCAGGATAAACGCCGCTAAATTGAGATATGTCGCAAAAACCGTCCACGCCGCGTAGGGGATCTGAAGCAGTCCGGCAGCGCTGTCCCTCCTGTAGAACCTCACCGCCATTGTGATAACAAGCGCCGCAAGCGCTATTATCCAGATGAACGAGAACAGTCTCCACTTGAAAACAAAGAAGAAAACCGGCCACAGCAGGTTGACCGCGAGCTGCGCGATGCAGACCGTGTTGACCGAATTATCGACAAGTCCCCTGCTTTTCAAAATTCCGTAGGACACGCCCATAAGCACGTAGAGTATTGTCCACACGATCGGGAACAGAATTGCGGGCGGCGCAAGCGGAGGCTTCTTTAAGCTGCCGTAATCCATAGAGCCAGAAATCAGAAGCCCCGTCAGCGCGCCGAGCGCCACGGGAATCAGAATTGAGATCGCGAATATCTTGATTTTTTCTCGGTTGATACTAATCATAGCTGCACTCCTCGTTTTTTTATCCTAGTATATGCAGCTGCCGGGACAAAAATACGCGAAACTCAAAAAAGGACCGCTCCCCGGAGCAGTCCTTTTTTTATTTCTTTTTGCTTGCCAGAGCTCTTTCCAGCCAGATGTCCGCAATGTCCATCGCCAGATAAAGTCCCTTTTTCTCGCTGGACTTGACCAGCTGCTTTCTCGGTGAAAGATAGGGATCGGTTGCCATAAGCTGAACCGTTACCTTGTCGGCGAGCTCGATACCGTTTTCCTCTTTCTTGCTTTTGATCTGCATTCTTATTACATACGGCTCCTCCATATTGCCGTAGTAAATCTCATCGCCGCAGCGCACGAGAGGTCTGCCCTTGTAGGTAAAGAACTCCCCCGCTTTCTTGACGTCTGCCACAAAGCATCAATCCTTTCTGTATTATACGTTAAGGTATGACTTTACAAGTGCTTCAAGTAGGTCGTCGCGGTCAATTTTGCTGATGATGTTACGCGCATTGTTATAGGTGGTGATATAGGTGGGATCCTCAGAGAGAATGTATCCCACGATCTGGTTAATAGGATTATAGCCCTTCTGTCTCAACGCGTCGTACACAATGGTAAGTCCCGCTTTTATCTGGTCGTCCTTTTCATCGCCGAGCGAAAAAATCATTGTCTTTTCTAACATACTGAAACACCTCCCAAGTTACTATTTATATATTATACATTATTTTAGGCAAAATGGCAAGAGTTTTTTTGTCAAATGATTAATAATTGCTGAATAGTACACAAACAAGTGACACTTGTTCATAATGTTATAAAAGCATCGGCTGGGAGAAGCCTCTGCCCGACCGATGATTTTTAAAGTTGATTATTATGCGGATTATCTCAGCTTTACGCCGATTTCTCTGAGGTTGGCAATGATTTTGTCCATAATCTCCTGAACCTCTGCCGATGAAAGCGTGCGCTCGTTCGAGGAAAATACAAAACGGATGGTTTCGCTGTGGAAGGACTCGGTGTCGTAGCTGTCGACTATCCCTGCACTGCGGAGAATACCCTTGCCCTCGTTCTCCCAGCACTTTGCCATATCCGAGAAAAGCACGCCTTCGGGAATGACCGCGCTGATGTCGTAATCCATCGGCGGGAACTTTGAGGGCTCGCTGTAGATGATAGAAGCGTTTTCAACGTCGGCGAACGCCTGCATATCGAGCTCGGCAAACACGATTGCCGCCTTTTTGTCGATTTTTCTGCCGACCGTGGGATGAACGATCCCGATCACGCCGATTTCCCTGCCGTCGAGGAGAACCGCGTTGAGGTTTACGGGGTGCTCATAGCCGTGAGCGGCTTTCTTTGCAACGAAGCTCAGAGCGCGGTGCTTGACGTCGTCGGTGATCACCGCGAGAATATCGCGCAGACCGAAATAGAGCTCCTTGACGTCGTTTGACTTGCTGTAGAGGGTGATCGCGAGCATTTTCTTTTCAACGCAGAGGTTGTCGTCCGTCATTCCGGTAACGACTCTGCCGATCTCAAAAATGCCGAAATCGGAGGCGTAGCCTACGTTGGTCTTTACCTGGCAGAGCTGTGTGGGGATCATCGAATTACGGATCGTTTCAATGTTGGGGTTGCTTGCGTTTGCGAGCTTTATGTTGTCCTCAACCTCGACACCGAGCTCCTTGAGCTCGTCATAGTAAGCCCACACATAGGAGTGGAGCTCGTGAAGGTTGTATCTCTTGACGAGGATGTCCTTGATTTTTTCCTCGTTGCGCTTAACCTCGTCCATTCTTACGGGATAGAGCGGCGAACGCGTCGTGTGGATCTCAAAGTTGTCATAGCCGTAGATTCGGGTGATTTCCTCGATGATGTCGGCGTTCATCGTGACGTCCTTTGTGGCTCTCCACGAGGGAACCTTTACGTCGAACACGTCGCCGTCAACGCTCACCTCAAAGCCGAGGCTGTTCAGAGTGGTGACGATGGTTTCGTTGTCGATTTCAATTCCGGTGTAGCGGTCAACGAACGCCTTTGTGAAGTTCAGCTCGACCTTGTCATAGCGGAAGGCGTATTCGTCGGTGAGTGCGGAAACCACCTTAACGCCGCTGTCATATTTCTTTAAAAGATTTAAAAATCTTGCGATAGCCACGTCGGTCATCTCGGGATCGAGGCTCTTTTCGTAGCGCATCGAGGCGTCGGTGCGGTGAGCCAGACGGACGGTGGACTTGCGGATCGAGGCCGCGTCGAAGGTCGCTGATTCAAGGGTGAGAGTTGTGGTGTCCTCTACGATCTCGGAGTCGAGACCGCCCATAATGCCCGCGATCGCAACCGGTGTGTCGCCGTTGCAGATCATCAGGGTGTTCTCGTCGATGTTGCGCTCAACGCCGTCGAGAGTTTGGAACACAAAGGGCTTGTCGAAGCGCTTTATGCGGATCTTGCCGACCTTGCGCGAGTCGAAGGCGTGCATCGGCTGTCCCATCTCGAGCATAAGGTAGTTTGTGAGGTCGGCGAGGAAGTTGATGGCTCTCATTCCGCAGTAGTAAAGGCGGATCCTCATATTTACGGGGCTGACGCTTCTCTCGATATTCTCGACCTGCAGGCAGCTGTAGCGCTGGCAGAGCGGATCCTCGATTTTCAGATCGACCTTTTCGAGGCTGTCGTATACGCTGAGATCCTCGGCCTCGAGCGGCTTCAAGGGACGGTTTGCAAGCGCCGCGAACTCGCGGGCGATGCCGTAGTGTCCCCAGAGGTCGGGACGGTTTGTGAGGGACTTGTTGTCGACCTCGAAAACGATGTCGTCGATTTCGTAGATGTCCTTGAGGTCGGTGCCGTTTGCAACGTCGTCGGTGATCTCCATAATGCCCGAGTTGTCGTCGCTTATTCCGATTTCGGCTTCGCTGCAGCACATTCCGTATGACTCATAGCCTGCGAGAGGACGCGGAGCGATCGTGATTTCTCCGATTTTCGCGCCAACCTTCGCAAAGGCGGTTTTCATTCCTACGCGAACATTGGGAGCGCCGCAGACTACGTCGGTGAGCTCAGCCTCGCCGGCGTCTACCTTGAGCAGGTGGAGCTTTTTGGATTGGGGATGATTTTCTATTGACTTGATCTCCGCAACAACAACGCCGCTGAGGTCTGAGCCTTTGAAGAAAATCTCGTTTTCCACCTCGGCGGTGGACAGTGAAAACTGATGGATCAGCGCGAGCTTGTCAAGACCTGTGAGATCGACAAAGTCGGAAATCCAATTCATTGATAAAAACATAGCTCATTCTCCTCCCTTATTCGTCGTCCGTAAACTGTGACAGCGCCTTGAGGCTGCCGCTGTTGAGGTCGCGGATGTCCTTGATTTTGTATTCCATCATCGCAAGCCTTGTGAGTCCCAGTCCGAACGCAAAGCCCGTGTACTCGTCGGGATCTATTCCGCCTTCGCGGAGCACGTTGGGATGGATCATACCGCAGGGGCAAAGCTCGAGCCAGCCGCTGTGCTTGCAGGAGGCACAGCCCTCGCCGCCGCAGATGAGGCAGTTGATGTCGAGCTCAAAGCCCGGCTCTACGAACGGGAAGAAGCCCGGGCGCAGACGGACCTTTACGTCGCGCTTGAATACCTCGGAAAGCATTGTTTTCATAAAGAAAATCAGGTTTGAAATCGAGATGTCCTTGTCAACCATCATACCCTCCATCTGGAAGAAGGTGTTCTCGTGGCTGGCGTCGGTAGCCTCGTTTCTGAAGCAGCGGCCCGGGAAAATCGCCTTGATGGGAACGCCGTTGTTTCTGAGGTTGTCGCCGTACTTTCTGAGAATGGCGTTCTGTGCGGCAGAGGTCTGCGATTTAAGAAGCTGACCGTTTGTCAGATAATAGGTGTCCTGCATATCGCGGGCGGGATGGTGCTTGGGGATATTTACGGACTCGAAGCACTCGTAGTCCGTCACCACCTCGGGATAGTCCTCAACGGTGAAGCCCATTGATTTGAAGATGTTCTCGCACTGGCGCTGAACGAGCGTGATCGGATGATACGAGCCGCGCGAAAGATTTGCGGGAGCGGTGATGTCAAACTTCGGCATAGAGGCGATCTCGCGCTCGATTTCCGCCTTTCTGAGATACTCGATCCTCTCGTCTATCTTCTTTGCGGCGTAAGTTTTGAGCTTGTTGACCTCCGCGCCGAAGGATTTTTTCTCCTCGTTTGAAAGATCCTTCATTCCCTTGAGAAGCGCCGTAACGCTGCCCTTTTTGCCGAGAAAATCCACGCGCACCTTATCGATGGAGATAAGGTCGCAGGTTTCGGCGAGCTTTTTTTCAAGCTCTTCACGCAATGCACTGATTTTGTCCATAATAACCTCCTATGATTAATGAAACAGCTTATAAAATAAAAATAACGTCCCTGCGCAAAAACGCAGGGACGGAAATTCCGCGGTACCACCCTGATTCCTATCGTTGTGATAAGCTCTCAAAACATATAACGGTGTCAACCGTCGTCCCCTACTCTATGTTCAGGGACGCCACTCGGGAGCGAACTTCACTCAAAGCCGACATAACGCGCTTTCAGCCGATGACGCGTCTCTCTTTCAAGGCGGGTTTTTGAGCTACTCTCTCCGTCGCCGTGTTATCTCTACATATGATAGCACTTTATTTTTATTTTTGCAAGTATTATTTGAGGACATCATTGCCAAGTTTAAAAGGGTATTTTTCTACAAATCCACTAAAAATAGCGAAAAAAGCAACACTTTTCTCAATTTTTGTCTATTGAAATCATCCCTGTATATCAGTATAATATTTATTGTGCCCGTATTATATCTGAAAACGGAGGGAACGCTATGAGCGGGAAGGAAAAACAAAGCCTGAAAAGCAGGATGTTTACTCATCTTCTCAACGCAGCCGTGACCGCAGCGCTTCGTCCCAAAATCGTTTGGGAGGACAGGTCGCTGAAGAAGCTCGCGGGCAGCGAACCCTTTATTTTTGTGGCGAACCACACCCACCACTTCGACGGAGTGTTTGCGGCGGCTGCGGCTAAAAAGTTCAAGCCCTATTCGGTGGTCAGCCGCAAGTGGTACGACAAGGCGGGTTACGGCAAATTCATCAAACTGACAAAGAGCATTCCCATAGACCTCGACTCTCTCGACGCCAGTTGGTTCCAGACAGGCGAAAAGCTGATTTCTCAAGGAGAGTCAATTCTTATTTTCCCCGAGGGAGCTGTTGCGCGCGAAGGCAAAATGCTGGGATTTAAAAGCGGCGCGGGACTGCTCAGCGCAAAAACGGGCGCCAGGATCATTCCGATCGCCATCTACGGCAGATACAAAATGTTTTTCGGCAAGCGCCAGCGCGCTGTGGTCGGAAAAGCGATCGAGAGCGACTGCCCCGAAAATATGCGCCGTTCAAAGTACGCAAAGCTGCTTATGGAACAGTCGGAGCAGGAGGTGCGCAGGCTTTACGGCGCGCTTGAAAAGCGTTACGGAAGAAACGGCACCTATTTTGAAGAAACCTTTGCCGATAAGTGCTGAACCGCGGTTCGGCTCTTTGATATATTAACAACGAAAATAATTCTTGAAAGGAAAAATAATTATGAACATCGAAATTGCTGAGAAAATCAAGAAGGTACTTGTAGACACACTTAGAATCCCCGAGGACGAGCTTGAGTTTGATTCCGAGCTGTTCGGTGAGGATATAGGTCTGGACTCCATCGATTCAATTGAGATCATCGCCTGCATCGACGAGCTCTTCGGCATTGATATGACCGGCGCTCCCAGAGAGGACTTCCAGACAATCGAATCGCTTACAAACTACGTTGAAGCTCACAAAGAGGCGTAAATATGGCTGATAACAAAAGAGTTGTCGTCACGGGTCTGGGACTTGTATGCGGACTCGGAAACGACGTGGACTCCTGCTGGGAAAACGCCGTTAACGGT
>ONIJ01000055.1 GCA_900317875.1 uncultured Eubacteriales bacterium | reverse complement strand
TTATACCACAAAGTGGAGAAAAATCAGTTGTTAATTTTCTCGAAAAGCTACTGTTTATGCGGTGCTTTTGAGTTTTACAAATAGCTATCAAGCGCTATTACAAGGAGGCGAGCGACCTTGCCGCCATCGGCGCGAGCGCAACGCTCGCAACAATCTTCCGCTCGCCGATGTTCGGCTTTGTCGAACCCCTGGAGGGTGAAGCCGACGCCAAGCTTCCGAAAGCTTCAAAAACCGTGTTGTACATCCTGGCAACGCTCAGCTCGTTCGGCATTTTTATAGGTCTTAACAGGCTGACGGGCGGCGGCACGGGCTTTCCTTCAATCGGGTACGGCGAAATCAGAATAACCGACTATCTTTGGGGACTGGCGCTCACTCTCGCGGGCGCGGCACTGGGCGCTGTTTTTCTGGCGTTTGAAAAACTCTCGCACCTGCTGCTCGGACTTGTTAAGAACGTCGTCATCCGCTGCGCGATCGGCGGACTCGCGCTCGGCGGTATAGGCACGCTGCTCCCGCTCACCATGTTTTCGAGCGAGCACCAAATTGAGGAAATACTCGAAAACGGCGCCTGCCTCGGCGTCTTTACCCTGCTGTTGATCGCTGTGACAAAACTTTTCCTGACGAGCGTCTGCATTTCTTCGGGGCTCAAGGGAGGCCACTTTTTCCCCGTGATTTTCTCGGGAATAGCCGCAGGAAGCGCGCTTTCAATAATTATCGGGATCGACTCCGGCTTCTGTATGGCGGCTGTCACGGCTGCATTGCTCGGAAGCACAATAAGAAAACCCGTAGCCGTTACCCTGCTGCTGCTTATTCTTTTCCCGTGGCAGCTCGCTCCGGTTATGCTCGGAGCCGCTGCGCTTGGCGCTTTCTTTGACATACCCGGTTTTTTCGCCGAAAAGTCAAAATAAAAACATTACCCGAACCTTATGATTCGGGTAATGTTTTTTATATCATATAGAACCACGCGTCGTCGAGCTCTACATCCTTCCTCTCAACGGGATTTGCGGAATCATAGTTGTAGGTCAGCTCCTGACTCTTGACGCTCACCTTCGCGCCCTCGGGTATCGAGGTCGTGATGAAGGCGTTGCCGCCAACCACAACGTCCTTTCCTACGACAGTATCTCCTCCGAGGATCGACGCGCCCGAATAGATCGTCACGTTGTCGCAGATCGTAGGATGACGCTTCCTGCCTCTGAGGTTCTGACCGCCTCTGGTCGACAGCGCGCCGAGTGTAACGCCCTGATAAATCTTCACGTTGTTGCCGATTTCGGTGGTTTCACCGATAACGATGCCCGTGCCGTGATCAATAAAAAAGTGTTTTCCGATCGTGGTGCCCGGATGGATGTCGATTCCCGTCAGGCTGTGCGCGTGCTCTGTCATTATTCTCGGAATCAGCGGAACGCCCAGCACAAACAACTCGTGGGCGATTCTCGCGGTCAGAATAGCGTAAAGTCCCGGATAGGTGCAAATTATTTCATCCTTGTTGTAGGCTGCGGGATCTCCGTCGTAAGCCGCCTGAATATCGGTTTCGATGTATTCTCGAATTTTGGGCAGCTTGCCGAGAAACTCAAAGGTTATTCTCTCTGATGCAGCCGCGATCTCATCCTCGCCGGAATCGGCAAACTCGGGCGAGTATCTGAGGACCACCGACGTCTGCTTGATCAGATTGTATATTATGTCCTCAATCAGGATAGCCACATTGTTCCTGACGGTGTAGGTCCTGTAGTTGCTGTTTCGGTAATATCCGGGATAGATAACTATTTTCAGCTTTTCAAGGATGTCGATCACGACCTCCTTATCGGGGTATTCAAACATTTTGATTTCGTCGATCGTCCTTCCCTTTCCGTAGTCGTCGGTAAGGGTTTTAACCAGATCTGTTATTTTTGTATGAAGATTGTCAGACATATAGCGCACTTCTTTCTTATTATTCCTATTGTTTATATAGGTATTATACTACCATATGTCACTCAAAATGTCAACGTTCAAAATTCTTCGGCTTATTGAAGTTTTTTGCGCGATTTTGCTTGACTTTTGCAATAATAAACTTTATAATTATATTATCTATATACAGCTTGTTAATTGTCAAAACAACTCCCCTGAAACGGACTTAAAATCTTCGGAGGTTAATATGAAATGCCTGAACTGCGGCGGTGAAATCCCCGCAAGTTCCTATTTGTGCCCTCACTGCGGCAATGACGCGCAGAAAAACGAAGATGATTATTATAACCGTCACGTTGTTGTCTACGGAAACGAAAGCGACTCGGACGGTTTGGAGAAGCGCGCTGCTTCGGAGCAAGTTCGCAGGCTATCTGTTTTTTCGATCATTACAGCCGTGCTCGGGCTGGCCTTTGCGGTCCTGACATTTGTAACCGACGATCTGATTTTGAAGTACCCTCAGCTTATTTTTGACCTGTTCTCCGTAATCTTCGCGCTCGCGGCGTTCTCAATCGGAAGGCGCAGGCACATCGGAACGGGAAAACTGATAATAGTTTCCGTTATCGTCATCGCAGCGTCATTTCTGATTTTGGCATTTACTTATATGAGGCACTAAGCCTTACAATAATTTATGTTTTCTTTTCCCGCGTTTTGCGATTTTCCGCAATGGACAACACAAAACGCGGGATTAGTTTTTTGGATAATATATCCTAATTTATCCGAAAAAATCCGAATTCTTGTCCCAGTACACTATTGAAAAAACTTTTTTTATATGATAAAATAAAACTGAAATGAAGTGAAAAAATAATTAGCAAGGAGGGATTCGATGTTTGCCAGACTGCAAAGCCTTGATAACAGAATATTCGATAATATTACAAGAATTCAAAAGCCTGCAATTAACAAAATTATGGTAACAGCCTCCCGCCTTGGCAACGCTGGTATCGTCTGGTGGGTCGTTTGCATGATCTTCCTTATCATCCCCAAGTGGAGATACACAGGTCTTGTGATCATTTTTTCCATCGGACTCACGTCGCTTATGGGCGAGGGAATCATTAAGCACACGGTCAAGCGTATGCGTCCGTGCCACAGAGTGGAAGAAGACGAAAAGCTGATCAACAATCCGCGCGCTTTCTATTCTTTCCCGTCGGGTCACACCGCGTCATCCTTCGCGGTTGCTATGGTCATTATTTTCAGCAGATGTCCGCTGTATGTATGTATCCCGATTTTACTGATCTCGATGACGATCGGTTTTTCGCGGGTTTATCTGAGGGTTCACTACCTCACCGACGTCATTGTCGGTATGATGCTCGGCATTGTTTGCGGCATCGCTTCGGTAATGCTTTTCCACAGCATTGTTCCGCAGGATATCTTTTTTTCAATGAACAACTGATACTTTTAATCTCATCGGAGGTGAACGCGGTTCACCTCCTTTTTTCTATTTTGGAATGATAAAATGTTGATTTTCCTTTATGGAAAATAATAGTCGGTTTATTTAACTATCTGTCCTCTTTTTGGTGAAAAATAGCTAATTTATTTCACAAAGTTCAAAAAGTATGTTGTGTTCTCCCAAAGAGTGTGATAAAATATAGCTAATAATATAATTTTATATTATAAATCTAAAAAGGAGGAAAACAATGAAAAAGCTACTATCAATACTGCTTGCCCTGTGCCTGTGTTTTTCAATGGTTACAGTGGCGGCAGTAAGCGTTGGCGCCGCTGAGATCAACGACGACAACGCGCAGGTCAGCGCCGGCACCAAAACCATCACCGTCGGCGTTATCAGCCATGTGATGTCTCAGGTCAGCTCAACAGACTGGGCAGTGCATTATTGGGGCGGCGCAGACGGCGCCAAGGATGCATCGCTCACAGCTACAGGCAAAACCGAGCAAAAAGCTGTCGGTTCAGCCTACTGGAACAACCAACCTCAGACCTTCACAATGTTCACCGCTGACGTACCTTCCGACTTCACCGGCTACAAGGTACACAACGGCAACAGATGGTTTGGAGACGACGGTCCGGCCGACAAATGCACCGCCTATGTCTTCAACTACAGCGGCGACAAGGCTCTCTATGAAAAATCCGCAGAGCCTGAGCCCGAAACCACAGTTCCCGTCACTACGGAAGCTCCTACCACCAAGAGTATGTATCTTAACGCAGTTGCGGTTTTCAATGAAATCGAAGCAACTCACGCTTTCGCTTGGACCTGGCAGGAAGGTGTAACCGGCAAATGGGTACCGATTGAAAAATTCGGATACGTTTCGACCTACGATAACGTAACATTTGCTTTCTTTAACACCGACACTCCCTCTTGGGACACAAAGGTCGCACAGACAATCGACTTTACCGTTCAGGACGGCAAGCGCCTCACCCTCAACACGGAAAAGGACGAAAATGGCAACTTCAAGGGCACCTGGGAAGAAGATCCCACCGAGGAGCCCGAGACTACTACAGAACCCGAGCCCGAGACTACAACAGAACCCGAGCCCGAGACAACTACAGAGCCCGAGCCCGAGACTACCACAGAGCCCGAGCCCGAGACCACTACAGAGCCCGCAGAAGTTGACTACTACCTCTTCGGCTGGATCAACGGCGCGAACTATGCCTGCGAAGGC
>ONIJ01000073.1 GCA_900317875.1 uncultured Eubacteriales bacterium | reverse complement strand
GCCGATCGCGGAGAATACCGTGATGAAAAGCTCCGGGATGAGAATGAATGTAATAAGCTGGATGACCGCCCTGAGGATCTGAACGGGCTGTATTTTTTTATTGTTTTGCCGCTGATGCTTCATATATATACCTTCCTTCAAACAAATTCAAGCAGGCCTTTGAGCCCGTCTGTTGTGTAAATCTTTCTGTCCCTCGTGACAAAAACCGCCTCGGCGCCGAACAGCTTCAAAAAGCCTGCCGCCGCGGTCATACCCATCATCAGCGCGGTCGTGCTGAGGGCGTCGAGCTCTTCGGCGCTGTCACCTGTTAGGGTGACGCCGATGATCTCGCTGTTGACGGGATAGCCTGTTTTGGGATGAACTATGTGGTGATAAAACCTGCCGTTCTTTTCAAATCCCTGCTCGTAGAGCCCCGAGGAAACGACCGCCTTGTCCTGCAGATCGAGAGAAGCAAATGCGGCGCCCGTTTTTTCAAAGGGATTTTGTATTCCGATTTTTCTGCTTTCACCGAGGGTGATTACGGTGCCGCCGAGATTGATTATCGCCTCATTAATATTCTCTTCAAGAAAAATACGTTTTACCTCGTCGGCGGCGAAGCCCTTTGCGATCGCTCCCAGATCGAGAGCCTGACCTTCCTTTTTGAGCATTACCGTCCCGCTCTCGCGGTCGATCAGAATGTCGCGGTAATTTGTCAGGCTGAGCTTTGCCTCGACCTCGCCGTTTTCGGGAAGGCTGTGCCGCCTTACCGCGTTTTTCCAGAGCATCGACAGCGGGTTGATCGTAATGTCGAACAAGCCGTTCGTCTGCTTTGAGTAGGAAACCGCGCTCTCGATCAGGCGAAGCGTGTCGCTGCTCACCTTTACGGCAGCCTTGCCGGCGTTTTTGTTGATTCGTCCTATTTCACTTTCGCTGTCAAAAGCCGACAGCTTTTTGTGAAGCTCTGTTACTCTGTCTCTTGCGCGGTCCAGCGCGTCCTCGCAGCCGTCCGAAAAGACCGTGAGAGTGTTGACCGTACCAAGCGCCAAAAATATTTTCCGAACCTGTGTCTGCACCATAAAATATCACTCCTTGCCTTGTGATGGTTAGAGTATATCAGACAATTATGGAACGTGTTAGGAAGAAATTAGGAATCTGTGTGGAATATTGATTTGAACCGCCCCCGGAAAGGGAGTCTTCATTTCGGCTCAAATCCAAAGGCGATATTTAAAGCGAACCGAAAGCGGGCGCGCTTAAGAAATTTATGGACTTTTTTACGATTTTCTGTTATTATGAAATGTAAATTAAGATGTTGGAGGGTTGATAATGGCAACCTTAAAGGACGCAAAAATCGGAGAAAGCGTCGTCGTCAAAAAACTGAACGGCGAAGGCGCGCTGCGCCAGCACTTTCTCGATATGGGCGTAATTCCCGGAACGGAGATGACGGTGGTAAAATATGCTCCGCTTGGCGACCCGATGGAGCTGATGATCCACGGGTATATGCTCACGCTCAGGCTTGCGGACGCGGAAAAAATCGACGTCGAGCCGACGAGCATAACGGAGGAGCCGCCAAAAATGCACAAAAAGGCAAACTCCTCGCATCACCCGGGTTTTGGCGAGGGCGGAAAGCATCATCCCAAAGGAAGCGGAAATCCGCTGCCGGACGACACGGTACTGACATTTGCGCTGGTCGGAAACCAAAACTGCGGAAAGACAACGCTGTTTAATCAGCTAACGGGCTCAAATCAGCACGTCGGAAACTTTCCCGGAGTTACCGTCGACCGAAAGGACGGCGCTATAAAGAAGCACCCGAACACGCTGGTCACCGACCTGCCGGGCATTTACTCGATGTCGCCGTACAGCAGCGAGGAGATCGTCTCCCGCAACTTTGTTATAAACGACAAGCCCAAGGCGATAATAAATATTCTGGACGCGACAAACATTGAGCGCAACCTGTATCTGACGATGCAGCTCCTCGAGATGGACACGCCGATGGTAGTCGCGCTGAATATGATGGATGAGCTGACCGCGAACGGCGGCTCAATCGACATAAACGAAATGGAGGCAGCGCTCGGAGTCCCCGTGGTTCCGATCTCCGCCGCGAAAAATCAGGGTATCGACGAACTGATCGAGCACGTAATTCACGTGGCGCACTATCAGGAAAAGCCGCTGCGGCAGGACTTCTGCGCCGAAAACGACCACGGAGGCGCCGTTCACCGCGCTCTGCACGGAATATGTCACCTGATTGAGGATCACGCAAAGGCTGCAAAAATTCCGCTGCGCTTTGCCGCAAGCAAGGTTGCAGAGGGCGACGAGGTGATAACCTCGCAGCTTAAGCTCGACGAAAACGAGCAAAAGTTTATTGAGCACATAATTCTTCAAATGGAAAAGGAACGCGGACTCGACCGGAGCGCGGCGATCGCCGATATGCGCTACTCGTTCATAATGAGAGTCTGCGCGCCGTGCGTAAAAAAGCCGCGAAAGAGCAAGGAGAGTATCCGAAGCGAAAAAATCGACCGCATTCTCACCGGAAAGTGGACGGCGATACCGTTCTTTGTTCTGATTATGGGCTTGGTTTTCTGGCTGACCTTCGACGTTATCGGCGGCAGGCTGCAAGGCCTGCTCGAAACGGGAATTGATTCGCTCACGGAGCTCGCCGACAAAGGACTGAGCGCCGCAGGCGTGAACGACGTGATCCACGGGCTGATCATTGACGGAATTTTTGCCGGCGTTGGCTCGGTGCTGAGCTTTTTGCCGATAATCGTGACGCTGTTTTTGTTCCTATCACTGCTCGAGGACAGCGGATACATAGCGCGTGTGGCTTTCTTTATGGATAAGCTGCTGCGCCGCATAGGGCTTTCGGGAAGAAGCATCGTGCCGCTGCTCATCGGCTTCGGCTGCACCGTTCCCGCGGTTATGTCAACACGCACCCTGCCCAGCGAGCGCGACAGAAAGATGACGATTCTGCTCACTCCGTTTATGAGCTGCTCGGCAAAGCTGCCGATTTACGCCTTTTTCATCAACGCGTTTTTCCCGAAGTATCAGGCTTTGATTATGGTTGGGCTTTACTTCCTGGGAATTGCAGTCGGCATTCTGGCTGCGCTTTTGTTCAGGGGAACGCTCTTCAAGGGCAAGGCTGTCCCGTTCGTTATGGAGCTTCCGAATTACCGCCTGCCCGGACTGAGAAACGTCGGTCAGCTCCTTTGGGAAAAGGCTAAGGATTTTTTGCAGAGGGCGTT
The DNA here is from genome assembly GCA_900317875.1 of uncultured Eubacteriales bacterium. Classification (GTDB taxonomy): domain Bacteria; phylum Bacillota; class Clostridia; order Oscillospirales; family Acutalibacteraceae; genus Ruminococcoides. The sequence goes on along the minus strand of ONIJ01000073.1, from coordinate 14,899 downwards.
TACCGTTATCCTCATCGCGACAATCGTCATCTGGCTGCTGCAGAGCTTCGATTTGCATTTCAGCCCCGTTGAAGACAAGCAGGACAGCATTCTGGCCGTTATCGCGGGTTGGCTGACTCCGATCATGGAGCCGCTCGGACTCGGCGACTGGAGGATCTGCACCTCGCTTATCAGCGGCTTTATGGCTAAGGAAAGCGTTGTTTCAACGCTGGAGATCCTCTACGGTCAGGACGTCGGCTCCGTAATGACCGCCGCCTCAGCCGCCTCGCTGCTCGTATTCTCACTGCTCTACACGCCCTGTGTGGCGTCGATTGCCTCGATCAGACGCGAGCTTGGCGTAAAATGGTCGCTGGGCGTTATTGTCTGGCAGTGCGCCGTCGCCTGGGTTTGCGCCTCGGTCATTCACTTGATTTTTATTTTGGTCTGACGATATGAATATTTGGGATTATTTGATTTTAGCGGCTCTCGCTGCCGCAGTAGTGCTTGCGCTGATCAAGATAATCGGCAGCCGCAAGCGCGGAAAAACCTGCTGCGGCGACTGCTCGCGCTGCAGGGGCGGCGCCGGCTGCGGCGAAGCAGGACAGAACAAGACAGACAAACGCCCGATGTGAGCATTGAAGCTGCGATCGGGCATCTCCTGCCCTTTACGGCAGAAGGACAATTGTGCACGAAAGGAGTGTTTACGGATGAAAAAAATGACCGCGCTCATCCTCTCGCTCATTATTCTTTCCGCTGTTCCGGGCTGCTCGGACAAAGCTAAGGGAAGTCTTGTTTCGACAAATCCCGACCGCTCTTTTTCCTCTGAACCCGAAAGCCTTGTAAGGGACAGCGAATACAACTACGAGGTGCGCGAAATTCTGTGCGAAAACAAGGGTAAAAAAATTTACGGCAAGGCTTACGTGCCCGTTGCCGACGGAAAGGTTCCGCTTGTGATCGCCTGTCACGGCTTCGGCACAAATCACGAGATTGGCGAAGGCTACGCCGAAGAATACGCCAAACACGGCATAGCGCTGTACACCTTTGATTTTTGCGGAGGAAGCGGCGACGGCTGCGAAAACCTGAGCGACGGAAAAACCACCGATATGTCGGTTATGACCGAGGCTTCCGACCTCGGCGAGGTTTACCTTGCCGCAAAGGAATGGGATTTTGTTGACGAAAAACGCATCTTTTTTCAGGGCGGCAGTCAGGGAGGGCTGGTTGCCGCGATTGCGGGAATTCGTTTCCGTCGCGAGATTGCGGGGCTGATTCTCCTCTATCCCGCCTTTGACACCTATGACAACATCCACTCCGAATTCAGCCTCGGCGACCTGCCCGACGAGTTTGATTTTGAGGGAATAACCGTCGGCAGAAAATATGTTGAGGATCTGTGGAACTACGACGCGCGCGATCACATTTCCGGTTTTGAAAAACCCGTGCTGATCCTGCACGGCAGCGAGGACGATGTTGTCCCTCCCTCCTACTCAAAGGAGGCGTCAAAGCTGTATCCGAACTGCACCTTTTTCCTTATCAGCGGCGCGGAGCACGGCTTCTCGGGAAGATATATAGGCGAGGCAGGAGACCTGGCGCTGGACTTCATTTTTAAAAACATATAATTTTTTCATTGCTCCGCTTGGGTTTCAAAGCGGAGCATTTTCATTAGTCGGAGAATTGGAAAACGTGTGATATTATCATATCCTGCCCTGATAATATATAGTGTTAATCGGAATTTCAGAGTTTTTTACAGCGAAATATTCTCCTTCGTTATTGACATCCGACGGATTATCTGATATAATACCTACTATTCACATAGGTATTATGCTATGACATTTACAGGGAGGAAAGGCAAATGCTTTTTGACCTCAATGATAAAAATATACAAAAACATCTTTCGGAAGCGGAATTCGGGATCGAGCGCGAAAGCCTGCGGATAAGCTCCGGCGGACGCCTTGCGCAGACGAAGCATCCCTTCGGCGACCACCGCAACATCGACCGCGATTTCTGTGAAAACCAGGTTGAGCTCATCGGCGACGTTTTCACCACTCCCGAACAGCTCAACGCCCAGCTCAACGCCCTTTTGGACGAGGTCGGAGCCGCGCTCGAAAAGAACGGCGAGCTGCTTTGGCCGTTTTCAAACCCTCCGAAATTTGAAAGCGAAAACGAAATCCCCGTTGCCGATTTTCAGGGAAGTCAGCGGAGCAAGTCGCTTTACCGCTACTATCTCGCCGAAAAATACGGCAAAAAGAAAATGCTCTTTTCGGGCATCCACCTCAACCTCTCGTTTTCGGAGGCACTTCTGAGGGCGGGCTTTGAGCAAAGCTCTGAGGAAAACTTTTCGCAGTACAAAAACGATTTGTACCTGAAGCTCTCCGCGCGGCTGACGCAGTACGCCTGGCTTGTGGTTTTTCTCACCGCCGCAAGTCCCGTTTCGGATACTTCGATCGGAGTTGAGAGCAATCTTTATTCCTCAATACGCTGCTCGGAGCACGGCTACTGGAACACCTTCACACCCATTCTGGATTATTCGAGCCTGCCGCAGTACATCCTGAGCATTGCGCGCTACATCGAGAGCGGCGATTTAAAGGCGGCGTCGGAGCTCTATTATCCCGTAAGGCTCAAGCCGCGCGGCGCAAACAGCCTTGAGGCGCTGCTCCAAAACGGCGTCAACCACCTTGAGCTCCGCGTGTTGGATGTTAATCCGCTGTCGCGCTCGGGAATATTTGTCGAGGACATCCGCTTTATCCACCTTCTTCTGCTCTATCTTGCAAGCCTGCCCGAGCAGGGCTTTGACGCCGAGGCTCAGACAAGGGCGATAAAGGACATCAAGTCCGCCGCGGTTTTCGGCAACCCGGAAATCAGGCTCCGCGCGGAAAAAGCCCTCGGGGAAATCGAGAGCTTTGTTAAAATATTTCTGCCGGATCATCTGCCGGCGGTGAGGTATCAGCTCGACAAGCTGAGCAAAGGCTGCAGCTATGCCGAGATAGTCAGCAAGCGCTTCACCGAAGGATATATGAAAAAGGGGATCGCGCTCGCGGGGAAATATCTGAGGGGTGATCCCGATGTGTGAAATCTTCGGCGTTTCCGCTCCGTTCGAGTTTGCCGCCAACGAATATCTCAGGGAGTTTTTCAGCCACAGCGAGTTTCATCCTCACGGCTGGGGACTTGCCTGCATCTCAAAGAACTGCGTTTCGGTGGAAAAGGAGAGCACAAAAGCCTCAAAGAGCCATTATCTGCGCGGAAGGCTCACTCAGCCCGCCGCCGCGAAAATAATTCTCGCCCATATCAGATACGCCACCATCGGTAATGTCGACTACAAGAACTGCCACCCCTTCACGGGAAAGGACAATACGGGAAGGCGCTGGACGCTGATCCACAACGGCACGATCTTTGACTACGCGCCGCTGAATCCCTACGTAAAAAAGCAGCGCGGCGACACCGACAGCGAGAGATTATTTCTCTATCTGATCGACAGGCTGAACGCCGCGCAAAACAAAAAAGGCTCCAAGCTGCCCTTTGAGGAGCGCTTTGAGCTTTTTGACAAAATCATCAGCGATATGGCGAAGGGCAACAAGCTGAATCTGATTTTTACAGACGGAAAATACGTTTATGCCCACACGAACTGCAGGGGCACCCTGCATTATCTCAGCAGGGACGGAGTCACAATTATTTCCACCAGACCGCTCGACAGCGACGGCTGGCAGCCGTTCCCCTTCACTCAGCTCAACGCCTTTTACAAGGGCAGGCTGATAAAATCGGGCACAGTACACAACAACGAATATTTCGAAAGCGAAGAAGCAATGAAGCTGCTTTATCAGATCTTCGCGAACCTGTAGGTGATTAATAATGACAAGAGAAGAAGTAATGGGCTGTCTGTATGACCGCTACATCAAACCGACCGAAAGCAAAACCGAGAGCTTCATCGGCGTTGAAATCGAAATGCCGATCGTAAACCTCAGCGGCGAGGCAGTGGATTTTGACAACGTCCACAAGCTGACCGCCGCATTTCTCAAAGAATTCAATTTCACCGCTGCGGGCTTTGACGAGGAAGGGCACATATACTCCGCCGTCAACGGCGAAAACGGCGACGTTTTTTCCTACGACTGTTCCTACAACAATATGGAATTTTCCTTCGGCAAGGAAAAGAGCCTGCAGGCGATCCATTCACGCTTCAAACGGTACTACGGCTTTGTTCAGGAGTATTTCGCGCAGTTCGGATACACGCTGACGGGAATGGGAATCAATCCCAACCGCAAAGTAAACCTGAACGTTCCGATTGAAAACGGACGGTACAAAATGCTCTATCACCATCTTTTGTCCTTTTCAAAATACTTCTATATTCCGATGTTCTTCCACCGCTATCCGCAGTTCGGAATGTTTTCGAGCGCTTCGCAGGTGCAGCTTGACGTGACGCGGGAAACAATGCCCGAGGTGATCGACGTGTTCAACAAGCTCGAACCGATCAAGGCGCTGATCTTCTCGAATTCCGTTCTGCTCGGCGAGCAGGAGGAGCTGCTGTGCTGCCGCGATATGCTTTGGGAAAACAGCACCCACGGAGTGAACCCTCACAACGTGGGAATGTATGACTGCGATATCCGCACTGCGCAGGATTTGCTGAACTATATCTCAACAACCAGCATCTACTGCGTGGAGCGCGAGGGAAAGTACCTCAACTTTCCGCCCGTGAATATCCTTGAATATTTCACGCTTGACAGCCTCACCGGAGAATACACGGAAAACGGCGAGCTTTTTCAAATGACGTTTCAGCCGGAGCCCGAAGACATCGCTTATCTGCGCACCTTCAAATTTGAGGATCTGACCTACCGCGGAACCGTCGAGTTCCGCAGCTCGTGCTGTCAGCCTATTCACGACGTTATGACGGTCGCGGCGTTCCATTTGGGACTGATGAGCAAAACCAAGGAGCTCAGAGAGCTTATCGAAGCCGACGACACTATCTATCACAACGGCTACAACGCCGCCGAGCTGCGCCGTCAGCTCGTAAACCGCGAGCTGCCCTCATACATCGACAAGGACGGGCTTTACGCGCTTGCGCTCAAGGTTCTCGACCTCTGCCGCGAAGGACTTGCCGAGCGGAACCTCGGCGAGGAGGAATATCTCAAGCCGCTGTATGACCGCGTGATAAACCGTGAAAACCCCGCTCAGGAAATGCTCCGCCGCCTGAAAGACGGCGAGGACATCTACGAGGTTGTAAGAAGCTACGCTCAATTATGACAATTCCTATTTTCAATTCTAACCCATATGCGGAGCCCTGCGCTGTTTGGCGCAGGGCTTCGTACGTTTAATCAAGTTTTATCCGAAAAGGCTTTTCCTCGGAAATGATCTCGGGCTTTGCGCCGTTAAGGGGCTTGCCGCTGACAGAGAGCAGTCTGCCGCAGCCGAGCAGCTCCGGATCATAGGCGTTTCCCTCGAACAGGGCGTAATCCGCTGTCCGGTATTCCTCGGGCAGATCGCCAAGCCGCGCCTTTTCGGGAACGATCAGAACCGAAACGTTTTGTGAGCTGACGTACTGAAATACCCTGCCGTTAACTGCGATGACTCTCACGGAGACGTCGCTGTTCAGCTCAAGCTCAAACGAGGTGTTGTCCTCGAAAAAATGCACCTCTTCGTCCGACACCAGGTGCGTGTCGAAGTTTTCGCCGAACATCAGAATATTCTTCACAGCGAATCCATCGGAAATCTCCCCGAAGCAGGCGTAATTCTTATTTTCCCCGCCTGCGAGCACGATATTATCAACCGTGTCCGAGCGTCTGAGCTCGTCAATAACATTGCTCCTCCCCTTTGCGCTTCCTCCGCAGCTTAAAAGCGAAAGGTTGGCGTCTTTTCGCACGGCGGCAGTATAGCCCGAGCCGCTCCTGAAAATCGTGAGCGAGGCGGATCTGTCGGCAAACATTTCGGTAAGCGACCAGCCGATTGTCAGAGTGAGCAGGGAAACCGCTATTGAGAAAATAATATACGGCTTGCGTGCGCGGATAAGGTATCCGACCGCGACAAGCGTAAACGACACCGCGATCCAAATGAAGAAGTACCCGTCCTCCGCTTTTATCCGTAGCAGTCCGTTTTTCGAGCAGCCGCAGACGAAATTTATGAGAAGTCCCGAAAGCGCGTTGAGCAGCGCCGCCGGCGGAAACAGAACGATCCCGAACAAGCCGAAAACCGCAAAGACAAGCGCCGAAATCAGTATTGCGAAGGTCAGCGGATAGGCGATTATTGAGATCAGCGGCGTGAAAGGCGTGACGCTTCCGAAGAAAATGATCGTGATCGGGATTACCCAGAGAGTTGCGGCTGCCGACACGCTGACAAGAATGATCACTTTGCGCAGGGCGCGCCTTATGCTCAGCCACACGCGCCTGCGCAGGCTGAGCTTTGAATCGCTTTGCTTTCGCTCTTTCTCGGAAAGGCGCAAAAGCCCGATTAAATATCCGCTGATTTTGTCCGCCCAAAGCAGTATTCCGAAGGTAGCCGCGAAAGAAAGCAGCATACCGATGTCGCCGACCGAAAACGGATTTGTGACCGTGAGCGCAAGCGCAGCGATACCGAGCGAGTTGAAGCTGTCGCAGTCGCGCAGCAGCAGCCTTGACAGATAAAACAAAATCATCATTATTCCCGAACGTACCACCGATGGAGTAAAGCCCGTGAGCGCGATAAACATCAGGACAAAGAGGGTTATCAGCACAAACGCGGCAGTGTTGTTAAGCCTGACGCGATCAAATAACCGCCGCAAAAACAGCGTTACAATAGCAAGATGCATTCCCGATACAACTATCAGATACGAAACGCCCGTGTCCGAAAACGCCTTTCTCACCTCATACGGCAAAGCCTTTTTGTCTCCGAGCAGCACAGCGCGCGACATCGCCGAGGCGTTTTTATCGAGCGAGGAATTGAACACGCTCTTGATTTTTTGGCGGAGCATAACGGCGTAGTAATACGGCGAAATATGCTTTTCGTGCGAAGCGCTGAATTCGGAGTTCTCGCCCTCTGCGGCGTATAGGTAGATCCCGCGGCTGAGCAGGTAATTATAGTTTGCAGGCTTTGTTTTTATCCTGGCGCTCACCCTGTCAAACGCCTCGACGTCAAGATCGCCGGTCAATAAAAGTGAAATTTTGGTTTTGACGGGCTCGCCGTTGATTTTCTCGGTCTGAACGGTGCAGGTGACGGAGGCGTCGTTGTAACTGAGCTCGTCGCAGACATAGCCCTCAATATATATTTCTTTATCGGAATAATTCTCAAGTATTGGTTCGACTCTGAACCGCGTAAATGCCGAAAACGACAGAACCGCAAACAGTACCGAAAGCCCGGCTGCAATAACCGCAAACCCGGCGCGGCTGCGCCTTTTTATCAGCTTTACGGCAACTGCAGCCGCGACCGCGGCAGCCGCCGCAACGGAAATGACCGCCGTCAAAAGCTGTGAGTAAAAATGAAAAATGACCGCAAGTGACGACAGGTACACAAGTCCTATCACACCTAACGGTCTGCGCATAGTTTATTCTCCCAAAACCCAAAACTTAAAATTCAAAGAACCCCACGATCTCCTTGATCGCAGAATCCATCTTTTTAGGATCCATAAAGCGGTGATCCGCGCCGTCGATCGGAACGAACAAAATATCGTTTTGCCCGGCAAAGGCTTTTGAGGCGTCAAAAGGGACCACCTCGTCTTTTGTTCCGTGAATAATGATTATATCGTCCGAAAAGCCGTGAAAATCAAATTCGCGAATATCCTCGGCCTTTAAATCCTCCAAAAACTGACGGGTAATATTTATTTTACGGTCAAAGCCGACCGCGACAGGCTTGTTGCGCGACAGAGCCTTTTGTTCTGCGGGCGTCATTATGCTGTCGGACAACACCTCAAACATATTTACAGCGGGACACCTGAGTGCGATTTTGCGGAACGGATTCCCGAATTTATGGATATAGCTCAGGACAAGAAAGCCGCCGAAGCTGGTCGCGTAGGCGTAGACTTCGTCTGTTTTAAACTGCGTCCGCACGTGATCGCAGACTGCGCCGATGTAGGTACGGCAGTCCTCGAGCAGCAGCTTTTTCTTGACGTCATCGCCGTGGCAGGGAGCGTCAAACGTGACGACGGCGGCGTCCCTGTGCTTTTTCAGCACATAGTCGGCAAAGCGCTGCGCCGCCTTATTGTCCTTGTGGCCTCCGAAGCCGTGAACGTAAACTACCGCCCTTTTTATTGCCTTGATGTCGCTGAAATACAGCTTGCTTCGGATGCTGAAGCCCTTGCCGTTAATATTAAAATGCTTCTCCTGCACTTAAATCACTTTCCCAAACACGATTATATCAAATCTCCGCCGTGGTTAAAAAACGGATTGTCCGAATTTTGGCGAACCTCCCGGACGGGAGTCGGAGGCGTCTGCCGATCGGGCTGAGCGGCGGCGGGATCCCTGTTCATCACCCTGAGCAGAAGGCTGTGCAGGCAGTTGAACACCGCGCTCATTTTCGGTCTGGCGGCGGGATCCTTATTGAGCATCTTTGTCAGCAGATCGGCAACGGTAGTGTTCATCCGAGGATAAACGCTCAAAGGTTTGTCGTCCAAAACCGACTCGTAGGCGTACTGGTACTCGTCCGTATCAAAATACGGAAGGAAGCCGCACATATACTGATGGAACAAAAGTCCCAGCGCGAACACATCCATTTTACAGCTCAAATTCGACTCCTCGCCGATGATGTGAAGAAACGCCTCGGGAGAAAGATACACCATATCGCCGTTGAGCTCCTCGCCGGGCTTCGGCGCGTTCTCCTCAAAAAAGCTGCAGTCGAAATCGATTATCTTTGCCTCCGGATGTTTGCCTCGGCGCACCAGAACATTGTCGGGCTTAATGTCGGCGTGAACTATGTTTTTGCTGTGGAGCCCCGCAATGGCGTGAGCGACCGCTGCGCAGAGCATCAGCCTTTCATAGAACGGGAAATCGCAGATCTCGCCTACCGATAGAAACGGCTTAGGTATTGCCAGCGTTGAGATATAAAACTTTGCTCCGACGCGGAAGAACTGTTCTATCCCTACAAGATTGCCGTCGGTCACTTCGTTTATCGCCGAATACATTTTTTGCTTTTCTTGAACAAAAGCGTCACAGAGGGCAATTTTTTCTTTTCTTTTTTGTTCCGAAAACATCGAATCATCCACGGGATAAACGGGCGACAGAAATTCCTTTACAAAGTAATATTTGCCGTTTCGCCGTCCGATCCCCCATTTCGAGAAACCGCTGTTATCGCTGGTTAACGGTTTATCGAAATAATAGTTGTTTATAATAATGCTCGACATACATTCACCAATTAATCCATAAACCTGTAATAATTACTTTTATATCCGTTCCAAAGCTCTTGAATTACCATTTCATCCACATCGTTTTCGAGAAAAGCGCCGATTTCGCCGATGTACCTGCAGCGGTTCAAAAAATATTTTTTCATTTCGCGGAATGACTCAAAGCCGATAGCCTCAACCGCGATCGTCTGATCGTCTCCCGAGCGGGAGGAAAACTCCTCGCGAAGGATTTCCTGCCACTCCGCCGAGTTCCCCGACTGATGCAGCGACGACAGCAAAATATACTCGAACTCCATCGGAGAAGGAACATAGCCGAAGCAGCCGTCGGTGGCGGCAATCAGCACCGAAGGCCGGCTCAGTTCAATCGTTTTGCTGTGAAGGACAAAATCTCCCGAAAGCGACACCACATTTGTCAGCGATCCGTCGTTTGTAAGGTTCACCATAGCGTCTCCGCCCCGGATGTCGTCCCGCGTTACCTGACCTACGCCGTTTATGTCGAGGATAAAAGTACGCGAGTCACCTGCCCAGATATGCTGCGTCATTATTTTTTTCCGTTTGGGATACGACACTACCGCAGCCAGAGTTGAAGGGTAGGATTTTAACAGCGTGCCCTTGATCACAAAGGAGTCGTCGTTGCTGTAGGCTTTGCAGTGCTCAAGATTAATCAGGATGAGCTGTTTTAATAAATCAAGATCCCACTTTCGGGAGTCGCAGCAATGCTCGAACCAGAGCTTCAGGGCGTTTCCGACCGATCTGGAAGCGAGAAAGGCTTCGGTTTTGTTATTTGCCGCGGGGGAAACTTTGAAGCCGAGGCCTCCGCAGCCGTCAAAGGCTCCGATAAGTCCGGCACAGCGGTTGTAATACTCCAGTCCGCTGTCCTCGCCGTTACCCTCGACCTTATCGGTGCAGATCAGAAAGTGAGTGCCGAGTATATCCAGAAAATCGGCTCCGCTCATATTTTGTTCCTTCTTTTGAAGGTTCCATTCTGTCAGCTTCGTCAACCTATTTCTGTCAAAAGGCACGGCGGAAGCGGTTGGCTGTTCGTTTTTTGAAGAAGGCATCGTGGCGTTTGCTTTAGAATTTTTACCCACGACAATCACCTCATATAGTCTGGGAAATTACCGAAATTATCTGACTGTATTCCATATCCTTAAGGCCGTCTCCCGCTTCGGAGGGATAGTGCAGAACCTTGTCCCAGTTGTCTGAAATCTGCTTCCAGCCATCCATATCCGGAGCAAACAAAATAAGTCTTTTAGCTTCCTGATCCATAAAACCGGGATCGGAGGAATCTCCCCACCACGCGGTAAGCTCTCTGATGTCTCTCGCCATACCTCTGGGATAGAACTGCGAGCTGCTGCCGAAGCCGAGCTCGTGAGCGTCGTCGTCCGTCCACAGCACGATCACGTGGCGTTTTTTTGCGTTTTCACGGTTCCATTCGGATTTTATGGCGTAAGCGAGCGCCTCAAAGCCGTCCTCGGGATCATCGCCGCCGCCCTTGGCTACGATGCTCTCAACGCAGCTTTTCAGATACTCCGCGTCCTCGGGAAGTGAAAAGAAATTTGTCACAAGCATTGCGTCCTCGCCGTCGGCAAGATAGTCGCGGAAAGCCACTACGCGGACTCTCAGCTTATCGACGTGCTTGCCCTTCTGTTCCATACATCTTCTTACATCCTGATAGAAATTAAGCGCGTTTCGCTGCACGATGGATATTACGTTATCCATACTGCCTGTGGCGTCAATGCAAAAAACCATATCGACATTATACTTGATTTTAAAATTGCTTCCCATAATTGTATCCTCCTGTAATATGTATTATTTTCGGGCGGAAAAGCTTCTTTGAAAAAGCTCTGCCCGCAAGCGTCCGAAATCAATGAGGTGTCTGAGGCTGACCTCAAACGGATCGGAATTGATACCCGAAAACGGAACGGAACCTGTCCTCGGGCGTATCGCCTTCATCGGTGTCGCTGCCGATTTGCTCCCTGTTCTTTTTTTCGGCGCTGTGATCATAATGATCGCCGTCAACGCCGCTGCCTTCGTCAAATGTATTGTACTCGCCGTCCGGATCTGTGTCCTCGTCGGTTGGATCGGTCTCGGCTTCGACCGCGTTTTCGGAGACTTCCGTTTTGTCTTCAGAGTCAGTATCCGAGTCCTTATGTCCTGCGGACGAATCTGACTCATCGGTTTTGTCCTCGTTTGCCGGAACCGACGAAGACGAGGAAACGGCACTTTCTTCCGTGTTGCTTTTACTGTCGTTTGACTTATTCAGCATAGTGACGAGCAGCACAATAAAGCCGACGACCAAAATACAGATGATTGAGCTGAGAATGATAACAAGAGGCTTGTTTGTTTTGTTCGGCTTCACAGGCGGAGCCGCGGCCTCTGTTTTCTCAGCCGCAGGCAAAGCATCCTTGACTTCGCAAGTCTGTTCAACCTGCTTTAAATTCTTGTCGTCGCTCACGAGCGGCTTGCCTACTGCATCATTTCCGTCTATTTTTATAAGCATCGGATTTGACTCAAAAACGCATAGATCCCAAAAGCCGTTGCCGTTCATCAACGCGTCCTGCTGACCTGAGCAGTAAGGGCATTTTATTGAAAAGTCGTCAAATTTTCTGCCACACCATTTACAAAACATAAATTACTCCTTATCTGTTATTTCCGCATACCGCGCAGCAGGGATTTGAATACGGGTTCAGGGTTCCGCAGTCGGAACAAAACCAACCGCTTTTAGTCTGCTGCAAATAAGACAAATAGACGATAGAATCGTCGGAATCGATGTTGTTTTTGCGGAAGGCTTTTTTTGACTTGGATTTAACATCGGGGTGCTTTTGCCCGGACATTGACAGGTCGCCGAAAAATTTGCAGTCCTTATAATCTTCTTCGTCAGGGACATCGTAATTATCCTCGTCGTGATACCGATAAGGCACTAACTTCCCGGTATCAACCGTTGTTCTCTTCGACCTTTTTTTCAGAGCGTCAAAAATCCCCATTATTTCACCACCCAAATCATCAGCTTCAACGGTAAAAGCCAAGCAGGACAATAATCCCCACGCTAAGCCGAAACAAATCTACAGTGTTTATAAAAGCAGATTAGTATAAAGGTTTATATAATTGTAACATATTCAGTCGAAATAGGCAACGAGTTTTTCGTGGATTCTCTAAATATTTTTTAATTATAACGATTTTTCTGTCTATTTTTGTTGTATTTATAAGACTTCTTCCGGGATACTAAAGGATTGCTTATCTCAGGTCCATTCCTTCATTCGCGGGGCTGACTGCTTGTTTTCCGAACGGCGGAGAATTATTTTCGCCGCTGCGGAATCGGCAAAGCAAAAAGCCCCGATAGTTTCGGGGCTTTGAGTCGGTTTGTCCGGAATCGGTATTATGCGAACGAATCGGAATAAGCGGTGTCGATGAGCGTGTATTCAAGGTCTGACGGATCATTTTTGTATCTGCTTACAACGGTATCCAATACTTCAAGGAATTGATCGATCTCCTCCTCGGTGTTATAAACGCCGAAGCTGACGCGGATCATACCCGGAGTGTTCATATCCGTGCAGGTGACAAAGGTCTTTGCCGTTTCGTCGGAAATACCCATCAGGCGCCACACGTAGGTATGCGCGCAGAACTGTCCGCGGCGGGTGGCGATCGCGCCGTAATCCTTCAGATTTGATGCGATCAGGAACGAGTTGATACCCTCAAAGTTGAAGGTCACCACGCCCACTCTGTCGTCGATATTTTCGGTATCGCCGTAAATGACGGAATAATGCTCGTAGGATTCCTTATCATATTTTTTCAAACCGTCGATCAGCTTGCGGTTGAGCACCTTTTCATGCGCTTCGATATTGTCAAGACCGATTTCGGTGAGGATGTCGATGGCCTTGCCGAGTCCGACAACAGAAGGATAGTTTGGCGAGCCTGCTTCATAGGTTGCCGGTGCGTCCTTGTAAGACGCTTCATCGTCGGTTACGATTTTGACGGTACCGCCGCCGTAGAAGGTAGGCATATGACGGTTGAGCACCTCCCTGAGGCCGACGACCGCGCCGCCGCCATAGGGAGAGTACATTTTGTGAGCGGAGAACACAAAGAAGTCAATGTTTTCCTCGGGAGTTTCGCCGAACATCGAGAACTTGCGGTGCGCCACTATCTGAGCGCCGTCAACGATGATTTTTGCGCCGTATTGGTGCGCCATCTTCGCCACTCTGTGAACGTCGGTGACATAGCCTGTCACGTTTGACGCGGCGGTGACGGAAACATACTTGATCTGTCCGTTATACTGCTTGAGCAGCTTTTCGATGTCGTCGTAAATAACTCTGCCCTGTGCGTCAACCTCGGCATAAACAACCTTGCAGCGCTCTCTCCAGCTCAGGTCGTTTGCGTGATGCTCCATTCTGGTCGTAAGAACAATATCGTCCTCGCTCTCGATAAGCGCGGAAGCAAGCTTGTTCAGACCGTCGGTGGTGTTGCCGCAATAGAAGCAGGTGTAGGTTTCATTGTAATCCTCCGCGTTCAGGAAATCCAGAACCTTTTTTCTCACTCCGTTGTAAATATCGGTGGAATGGTCGGATTTCTGAGAGAAGCCGCGGCCGATCGAGCCGTACATCAAAAGCTCCTTATCCACCTCTTCCTTGATCGGGGTGAGCAAAGGAGTTGTTGCTGCGTTGTCAAAGTTTACGAGCGGACGTGTGGTTCCGTCGATAATTTCGACAGGCTCGTCGATACCGACAACATACTCCCGTATATTATCGAGCGATATTTTTTTCTGCGGATCAAATTCTGCGGCGATGCGCTGGATTGCGGTCACGTCGCCGACAGTCACCTCGTCTCCGCTGAATTTTGCCGCTTCAAGATCGTATTCGCCGGACTCAAAACGAGCCTTAACGTCATCAAACTCCGCAAGATACTGCTGTACGATCGTAGCGTCCGTGATGTTTACAACACCGTCACGATTCACGTCGCCTTTGAGCGTGTTTTCAGCCGCAGCTGCACCAAACGTCAAAGAAGAAGTCAAAGTTATTGCCGCTGCTGTCAAGCTGATTAGTTTTGTTGTCTTTCTCTTCATTTTGTCCCTCTTTTCTATATTTTTGTTCCAAAAGGTGTATAAAACCTCATCATAAAGATTATATCACAAAGATTCAACAAAAGCGAGATGTTTAGTAAATTTTTACCAAAAACTTTTTGGCCGTCAAGAACAGTCAGCACCTCCGATTCCGCGCAAAGATCACGACGGTTTTACTGCGCTGCGCCATTTTTCAATCGGCAAAACAACCCCGGGGAATTCAATCTCCGGGGTGTTTTTGGGTGACAAAAGCTCAGCTGTCTGCACCTTTGTCATACATAATTTTTAATAGCATATCGGCAACACAGCCATTTTGGTTTTGCAGCAAGGAATGACGCTCTCATTCCTCCCCGCCGTCACTGTAATGCTTTCCGTCGGCGGCGTCCTCTACCCTGCCCTTGAGTGATTTAATCGTGTTCACGAGGAATTTAGGCAGCGGGATTTTGAGCTCGCCGAGGTTTTCGAGAATGGAAATCAGTTCGTTGATTATCAGCCAGATAGTGATTATCATTCCGAAACAGTAGTATATCCGGAAGTTGATCCCGATGTTTACGAGCGCGGAATTGATGAGATAATCG
>ONIJ01000013.1 GCA_900317875.1 uncultured Eubacteriales bacterium | reverse complement strand
TCAAGCGCCGTTTCGAGCTTAAGAGCGGCAGGGCAGCCGTAGGTTTCGATTTTTCCCGTTGCAACGGGTGAGTAGTTCTGCTCCTTGCCCTCAGTCAGCTTTATTTTTGCCGCGTCTCCGTAGACGTCGTGAAGAATAGCTGCGACGGTCGCGGTGGAAACTGTTGAGCTGATTCCCGCAACGTTGTATATCTGATTCCGTTCAAGCCCGTTTACAGCGAAGATAATCGAGCGGAGAACATCGGTCAGGTACACAAAGGAATATTTCTGCCTTGAGTTGAACAGCTCAATCTCAGCGCCCTCTGCCACCGCCTTGAAAACGGGTTCAAGGAAGCTCTCGATACCCGAGTGCGCGCCGAGAATGATGCCCGTGCGCAGGGTAGTCAGATCAAATCCGCGAACCTTTTTTTCGCAGTTCACCATTGTTTCAATAGTTCTGAGCAACTGGTTCCCGGCGTTTGAGGCGTCGGTGTTTACGATGTCCGCGTACTCGTTTTCCGCGTAGATCCTGTGGGGCTTCGGGTTGCCGTAAACTCTGCTGTCGCTGAGCAGGATCAACGGAGCGGCTGTTTTCTGCGCCAATGCAGAAGCATCCCGGGCAAGCCTGATTTCTCTTTTGAAATCGTTTGAAAAGTCGCTTACAGCTTCGTTGCAGAACCCTGTGTGTATGATATAGTCCGCTTTACTTATTTCTGAAATAGAATTAAAATCAACAAAGTCAAAGTCGTCGCGGAGTATCAGCTCGGGGTATAGGTCGTCGATCAGGCTCTTGTCCCGAGCGCAGAGTACGACCTTGCAGCCGAGCCCGCGGGTTTCATTCTGAAAAATCAGCGCATAGCAAAGACAGCGGGCAAGAGAATGTCCGCTGACTACGATGGTTTTGTTTTTTAGTTTTAAGATCTGTTCCTTTTCGACCTGGGGCATAGCCGCCCAGTCCGCCTGGAAATCGTTTAATTTGTTTTTCATTTCTTTTTCTTGTTTTTCTGGGCTTCCTTGTAGTCCTGATAGACCTTGAGGGTTTCGTCGGTTGTGCCGTCAAAGATGACAGTGCCCTCTCTCAGATAAATCGAGCGCGGGCAGATTTCGCGGACGGATTCGGCGTTGTGGCTTACGTAGAGAACCGTTGTTCCCGCCGAGATGATCTCCTTGATCTTGTCCTTGCACTTTCTCTTGAAGCTCGCGTCGCCGACGGAGAGAGCCTCGTCGACAACAAGTACGTCGGGCTCGATATTAACGTTGATCGCGAAGCCGAGACGCATTTTCATACCGCTGGAGTATGTTCTGACGGGCTGGTCGATGTAGTCGCCGAGCTCGGCAAAGTCGATGATCCTCTCCTCGATCTGCTTTATGTACGCGTCCTCAAGACCGAGGATATAGCCCTTGAGGTAGATGTTTTCCCTGCCGGTCATCTCCATCGAGAAGCCCGCGGTAAGCTCCAGGAGCGCGGCGACCTTGCCGTTAACGATGATCTCGCCCTCGTCGGGAAAGGCAACGCCGGTAATCATCTTGAGCAGAGTTGACTTACCCGCGCCGTTGTCGCCGACGATGCCGACGGACTCGCCTCTGTAGATTTCAAAGGAAACGTCGTTCAGCGCCTTGTTTGTTTTGGGATTGCGCGGCTTGAAGAACAGTGCCTTAAAACGCGCCTGGTCGTTTTTGTACAGAATGTAGGTTTTGCTTACGTTTTTGAAAGTAATAATCGCCTCAGACATTGCTTTCCCTCCGATTAAAGTACGTCAGGAAGCTTTTTCCTGAGTCGGTTGTAATTGAAGATGCCGAGCGCGAAAACAACGATGAATTCAGCGAGGAAAACGGCAAGCTCCGTTTTGTAGTAGAAGAAGGGTCTGTGGTAGAGGAAGCAGTTGCGGTAACCGTTCGCGAAGAAGTTGATGGGGTTGAGGAGCATGATGAATTTCAGCGGCTGCTCGAAGCTGTAGGAATCGTACATGATGCCCGACAGCCAGAAAATACCCGACATGATCGAGACGATAAGGCTTTCAAAGTCCTTGCTGAACGCGGACATAGGCGCGGTTGACCACGAGAGCGCCAGGAAGAACATGAACATCAGCGGACAGTAGAAGAAGAACTGCAGATTGTACCAGCTCGGACCGATGGCGAATATTACATAAACGTACATCAGTACCATAAGCATTATGTGAACATACAGCCTTGAAATCGAGGTGTAGGTCAGGATAGTCGAAACCGGGAACTTTACCTTGGTTATGAACTGCCTGTTTGTTCTCAGGGTTTTAGCGCCCTGTATGATGCTGTCCTGGATAAAGAACCACGGGATGATTCCGATGAACATGAAGGTGAAGAAGTCTACCGAAAACGGGTCGTGACTTCCGAGGTTTACGTGCATGGTTTTCATGGTTTTGATGCCGACGGAGAAAGCGAACCAGTATACGAATACCGTGAACGCGGGCTTAACGACCGCCCAGCCGGGACCGATGACGGCGCCCTTATATGTTTTAATCAGCTCGTTTTTGGCGAGCAGAAAGATTTGCTTTCCAAATCCCTTGTGTTCCTTGAATATCGAAGTAATCAAAAAACAACCTCCTTAAACATAGAGAAAAATATACATAATACGGTTAACAAAGCTCAAAATGCCAGGCTAAATTACAAGGGCTTTTCACCTCCGCGCGGCGCGTGTTTACACACTTACCCATACTAATACCATTATAGTACATTTCCCCGATTTGTCAATCTTTTCCGCCCGATTTTTACTCAGGTAAAGTATGTTCCGCAAAAATTTATTGACGTTATATTCACAATGTGATATTATCATGCTAAAGAAGGCGCGGGGAGGATAAACGGGCAGCTGTAGCTCCCGCGT
>ONIJ01000026.1 GCA_900317875.1 uncultured Eubacteriales bacterium | reverse complement strand
CTTCCGCGCATATGTAAACGGTCTGGGCATCAAGATCCTGGGCGATATGCCTATCTATGTAGCGATGGACAGCGCCGACACCTGGGCAAATCCCGAGCTCTTCCAGCTCTATGACGACGGCGATCCCATCGCCGTGGCAGGCTGTCCGCCCGACTATTTCTCCGAAACAGGTCAGCTCTGGGGCAACCCGCTCTACGACTGGGATTACCTTGAGCAAACCGACTACGAGTGGTGGTTCGAGCGCGTCAAGGCGGCTTCAAAGCTCTATGACATCACAAGAATCGACCATTTCCGCGCATTTGCGAGCTACTATTCAATTCCCTATCCCGCAGAGAACGCCATCAACGGCGAGTGGGTTGTGGGCCCCAGAATCAAGTTCTTCGAGATGATGGAGGAGGCCTGCGGCAAAATTGAGATCGTAGCCGAGGATCTGGGAACCCTCACGCCCGACGTAACCGAGCTTATGGAGCAGACGGGCTATCCCGGAATGAAGGTGCTTGAGTTCGCCTTCGACAGCGGCGAGGACAATGATTATCTCCCGCACAACTACACCAACAATTGCGTTGTTTACACCGGAACGCACGACAACGACACCATTGTCGGCTGGCTTGAAACCGCTAAGCCCGAGGATGTACGCTTCGCAAGAGAATACTGCAAGATGCCCGACGATGAACCGTTCAACTGGGGCCTTATCCGCACCGCTTACGAGAGCAAGGCTGACCTTGCCGTTATCCCCGTGCAGGATATCCTCGGTCTCGGCAAAGAGGCGAGAATGAACACACCGTCGACTCTGGGCGGCAACTGGACCTGGAGACTTGACAAGTCGACACTCACAGATGAACTTGCAGAAAAATTAAAAACAATGTCTGTAAACAGCGGACGATTGGAGGACTAAACTTATGGCTAACATTTTGGAAAAGCTCGAGCTCACCGCGCAGTCTATGTACTGCAAAACAGTAGAAGAGCTTACGCCGTCGGAGCTTCACCTCGCTCTCGGCAAGGCAGTTATGGGCGAAATCGCTCCCAACTGGGCAAAGAGCAAGGCTAAGCACGCCGCTCAGAGAAGAGCTTATTACTTCTCGGCGGAATTCCTCATGGGCAGAATGATGTACAACAACCTCTACTGCCTCGGAATTCTTGAGGACGTTACGAAAATGCTCAAGAAAAAGGGTATCGACATCAACGTATTCGAAGAAATCGACGACGCAGCGCTGGGCAACGGCGGTCTGGGCAGACTTGCCGCCTGCTATCTCGACTCCGCGGCAACTCAGGAGGTTCCGCTTGACGGCTATGGAATCCGTTATAAATACGGTCTTTTCAAGCAGCTCATCGAGGACGGCTATCAGGTAGAGATCGCCGACAACTGGCAGCGCTTTGAGGATCCCTGGTGCATCCGCAAAGAGGACGAGGCTGTAACGGTTTCCTTTAAAGGTCAGACCGTAAAGGCTGTTCCCTACGATATGGCTGTTATCGGCTGCAAGACCGATAACATCAACACTCTCAGACTTTGGCAGGCTGAGGCTGTGAACGAATTTGACTTCACCGCGTTTAACAACACCAAATATGACGAGGCGGTCAAGGAAAAGAACGACGCCGAGAATATCTCCAAGGTTCTTTATCCCAACGACAACCAGTACGACGGCAAGGTTCTCAGACTCAAGCAGCAGTATTTCTTCTGCTCCGCTTCACTGCAGGACATTATGCGCCGCTACAAGGCAAAGCACGGCAACGATTTCAGCTTCTTCGCTCAGGAGAACGCTATCCAGCTCAACGATACACATCCCGTATCCTGCGTTCCCGAGCTCGTAAGACTCCTTCAGCTCGAGGGTATGAGCTTTGACGAAGCTTTCGAAATCGCCCGCAAGACCTGCTCCTACACCAACCACACCGTTCTCAGCGAAGCGCTTGAAAAGTGGAGCGCCGACCTGATGACTCAGGTTATCCCCGAAATCTATGACATCATCTGCCTGATCGCCAACAAGTGTCAGGAAGAGCTCATCGCCAAGGGCGTAAGCGGCGACGATCGCGCCAAGATGCGCATTATCGACGGCAATGCTGTTCATATGGCAAGACTTGCTACCTATGCGGGCACCTACGTAAACGGCGTTGCTCAGCTCCACACCGAGATCCTCAAGAGAGATCTTCTCAAGGAGTGGTATCAGGTTTATCCCGAGCGTTTCCTCAACAAGACAAACGGCATCACTCAGCGCCGCTGGCTCGGTCTCTGTAATCCCGAGCTCTCCGACCTCATCACCGAGAAGGTCGGCTCCGACGAGTGGCTTATCGATCTGAGCAAGCTCAGCGTGCTCAACGACTGCCTCGACGGCCGCACTATCAACAAGTTCAACAAGATCAAGGCTAAGAAGAAGGTTCAGCTCGCCGAGTACATCAAGAAGATGGACGGCTTTGATGTAAATCCCGACACTATCTTCGACGTACAGGTAAAGCGTCTCCACGAGTACAAGAGACAGCTCCTCAACGCCTTCTCGATTATGGCTATTTACTTCCGCATCAAGGAAGGCAAGCTGCCCAACTGGACTCCCACAACCTTTATCTTCGGCGCCAAGGCCGCTCCCGGCTACGCCAGAGCCAAGGCTATCATCAAATACATCACCGAGATTGCAAACCTCGTAAACAATGATCCCGACACCAAGGATCTCCTCCAGGTTTACTTCATCTCCAACTACAACGTATCCTACGCCGAGAAGATCGTAGTTGCTGCCGATATTTCCGAGCAGACATCTACCGCAGGTCTTGAGGCTTCCGGTACAGGTAATATGAAGTTTATGCTCAACGGCGCGGTTACCCTCGGAACCTGGGACGGCGCGAACATTGAGATCGCCGAGTGCGCAGGCGTTGAGAATGAGTACATCTTCGGCGCAAGAGTTGAGGATATCGACCGTCTTAAGAAGGAAGGCTACAATCCTCAGGCTCTCGTTGACGCAAATCCCGAGCTCAAGAAGGTTATCAACACCCTTATCGACGGCACCTTCGACGACGACGGCGCTCAGGGCGAGGGCAGCTTCAGAGAACTGCACCACGCTCTCACAAAGGGTACTCACTGGCACGACGCTGACCACTACTTCCTTATGTACGATCTTCCCGATTACATCGAGACAAAGATCCGCGCTAACGCCGACTACGCTGACCGCAAGGAGTTCGGCAAGAAGTGCCTGCTCAACGTTGCCAATGCCGGCAAGTTCTCGTCAGACAGAGCTATCCTCGAGTATGCAAACGAGATCTGGCACGTTTCCCATAAGTAATTCAATTGTTTCAATCAAAAGGACGCACGCCCAATCGGACGTGTGTCTTTTTTGTTTGAAATGCGGAATATTTCACGGTTTTTGGATTTGCTGATTTATAAAATAAATACGTAGGGGCGCAAACGCGGGTGCGCCGCAGTATTGTTGAAACGGGAATGACTTATAACTTCGGACTTATAACTTATTTCTTGACGCGCCGGTCGCGTGCCGCGACACGTAAATCGCGGTCGAGTACCTCGACACGTAAATCGCGCAACCTAAGTTGATAATTTGCCAATACTTCTGTTCCCGCGTTCTTTGACGCGCCGTTAGTCCGACGTTTGGATTACATCGATTTCTCCAAAGGCGCACCGGATGAAACGTCACGTTGCCGAAAATAGAATATAAATTTGCTATAATTCCATACACATAGTGCATTGAATTAGTCTTTTTTTTATGATATAATTTGACTGAAATTATACTGAGGAGTATGCGCCTTGGTATAGTTGGGGTTTTAGAGTAATCCCGTCATTTAGAAGTTTTTTTAAGAAAGGAAGTTTTGAAATGCAAAAGAAAACAATCTCGATTGTTCTCTGCCTGACCATGGTTCTTTCGATGTTTGCGCTCAGCTTTACCGCAACAAGCGCCGCAACCGTTGAAACCGAAGCCACAGGCGTGAGCAAAATCGAAAGTGCAAGCGATTTCTCATGGGATAACGCTAACGTGTACTTTCTCCTGACTGACCGTTTTTATAACGGCAACACATCAAACGACCATTCCTACGGCCGCGCGCTCGACGCCAACGGCAGTCCTCTCAGCGGCTGGCAAACCGCTCCGGGAACCTTCCACGGCGGCGACTTCGCCGGCCTGACCAAGAAAATCAAAGAGGGTTATTTTGACAACCTCGGCGTAAACGCGCTCTGGATCTCCGCTCCCTACGAGCAGATCCACGGCTACGTTGACTCGGGTGACGGTCACTTTGCCCACTATTCCTACCACGGCTACTATGTTCTTGACTACACCGAAACCGACGCAAACTTCGGCACAAAGGCAGAATTCAAGGAAATGGTAGACACCGCGCACTCTCACGGTATCCGCATCGTAATGGATATCGTTATGAACCACGCCGGCTACAACAACCTCCTCGATATGGAGAAATACGGCTACGGCTCATTCAAGTCGGATTATCAGCAGTACAAGTACACCCTCACAAACGCTGATGCTTTCCACGGCTCCATTGACTACAGCTCTGACGCATCCGCTTCCTCGTGGGCAAAATGGTGGGGCAACGGCTGGATCCGCAGCGGTCTGTCCGGCTACACCGACGGCAACCTGGGCGACGAACTCCATCAGTGCCTCGCAGGCTTGCCCGATTTCCGCACCGAGTCCACAGCGACAGTATCGATTCCCGAAATTCTGAAAACCAAGTGGTCAATGGAAGGAACCTACAACTCCAAGGTTGCCAAGTACGGCAGCTCCGGCACTGTTTCCGACTACCTCACAACCTGGCTCGCGGAGTGGGTTGAAACCTATGGCGTCGACGGCTTCCGCTGCGACACCGCAAAGCACGTTGAGCTCGCCTCCTGGAAGAAGCTCAAGACAAAGTGTGTGAGCGCGCTCAAAAAGTGGCGTCAGAACAACCCCTCGGCAGTCGGCGCTGACTGGGACGAGGACTTCTGGATGACAGGCGAGTGCTGGGGCCACGGCCTGGACAAGAGCCCCTATTTCTCAGAGGGCGGCTTTGACTCGATGATCAACTTCTCGATCACAGGCTCGACCGCGGGCTCCAACGGTATGCCCGACGCAGGCTCTGTCAACGGTATGTATCAGAACTATGCCGATAAGATCAACAGCGATCCCAACTTCAACGTCCTCACATACCTCTCATCTCACGATACCAATCTCGTAAGAAGCAATCCCTACTGGCAGGGCACGGCATTCCAGCTTTTGCCCGGCGGCATACAGATATTCTACGGCGATGAATCGTCAAGACCTCTCGTTTCGGGACTTGCGGTCGGAGGCGACGGCCACGCCGTAAGAAGCGATATGAACTTCGGTCAGAATACCGACCTGCTCGCGCACTGGCAAAAGGTCGGAAAGTTCCGCGCGAACCACGTTGCGGTCGGCGCGGGCGACCATCAGCAGATTTCGGCGTACAACGCCTCGACGGGCTACACCTTCTCAAGAACCTATGACGACGGCGAAGTCACCGACGGAGTTGTATGCTGCATCGGCGCTCCCGTAAACACAAGCGTTTCCGTAAACGTATCGTCAATGTTCGGCAACGGCAAGACCGTTACCAACGAATACGACGGCACCACAGCCGTTGTTCAGGACGGCAAGGCGACCTTTAATTCGGGCGCTCAGGGCGTAATCCTGATTTCCGGTCCGCAGTCCACTATCAATATGTCGGTAAAGGGTAACAGCTACGCGTTCTATGACAGCCAGACCGTCACCGTTAAGCTTCGCGGCGCAGATTACGCGATGGCTTCGATCAACGGCGGCACTCCCTTCAGAGTAGTTGACGGCCAGACCTTCGAGATCGGCGACGGAATCGAAGTCGGAACAGTATTCGATGTAACCCTCACGGCATCCAACAGCACCGAAACACTTGAGAAGTCCTTCAGCTTCAAAAAGAAGGATCCCGACGCGGTAACAAAGGTTTACTTCGATAACACCTCCTACAACTGGAGCACAGTCAATATTTACGTCTACGACAAAGATAAGAAGGACGTCGAAAATGCGAAATGGCCGGGCGAGGCAATGACCTACGACGAGGCAACAGGTCTGTATGTTTACGAGGTGCCCGACGAGCTCACTGAGACAGGTCTTGCGATGTTCAATGCGGGCAGCGGTTCTCCGAACCGCTATCCCGGCGAAGGTGAGGCCGGTATGCCGATCAACGAGACAGATATGCTCTTCTCTGCCGGCAATAAGTGGACTCCCTACAACGGCGAGATCGTAGAACCCACCGATCCGCCCGAGCCCGGAACCCAGAGAACCATCTATATGGACAACAGCCAGTTCAACTTCTCGACTCCATACGCTTATGTATGGATCAAGGGCACCGAGGACAAGCCTGCTCCGTGGCCCGGAACCGCTATGACTCCTGCTCCCGAGAAGGGCGACAATATCTATAAGTTCACCTGCGACGCGAAGTATGACTGCGTAATTTTCTCCAACAACGGCGCAAATCAGACAGGCAACATCGAGAGCATTCCCTACACCAGCGCCCTCTACAAGGACGGAGGCTGGAGCGAAGTGACCTCGGATACACCTTCGGAGCCCACAGAGCCTACCACTCCTACCACTCCCACCACTCCCACAACGCCCACTGATCCCACCGAGCCGATCTATTCAAGCAAAGTTCTCGTAGGCGACGTTAACCTCGACGGCAAAATCACCGTCAAGGACGTAACCCAGATCCAGAGATACCGCGCAGAGTACATTGATCTCACGGGCGACGCCTTTATAGCGGCTGACTCCGATCAGAACAAGAGCGTTACTATGCAGGACGCTACCTATATTCAGAGATACCTCGTTGAGCTCGACAGTTACGCCAAGGTCAACACATATGTATATGTGACCGAGGAACCCACAGAGCCCACGACTCCTTCATCCGAACCCACAACCGAGCCCGAAACTCAGCCTGCGGGTACGAGAACGATCTATCTCGACAACAGCAAGTTCAGCGCTTCCGATCCTCACATTTACGTGTGGAAGAACGGCACGACCGAGAGTGTGGCAGCCTGGCCGGGCGAGAAGATGACTAAGGTCAGCGACACGATCTACAGCTACACCTGTCCCGAGGAATACAACTGCTGTATCTTCAGCAAGGACGGCGGCAGCAACAGCAAGATCTCGGGCAATCTGGAGAACATCCCATACACCAGCGCGATCTACGACGGCGAATGGAAGGAATACAACGGAGCGGTAAATCCCACCGATCCTACCGAACCGACTGAGCCGACAGATCCTTCGGGCGACACCGTGACTCTTAACGCCGCAAAGACCAGCACAGGTACCGAGGAGTTCTATATCTGGACTTGGAACGATACCACCGACGGCGTTTGGATCAAGGGCACTGGCGATGTTTCGGCAGTAGTTTTCTCGGGTAACATCAAGAGCAACCTCATCTTTACCAGAATGAATCCCGAATGCGGATCCAACCCGGGCTGGAACTTTGTATACAACCAGACAGGCAATATCGTGACGAAGCTCGGCGGAACCTTTGTAACCACAGGCTACGGCGGCGGCGGAAACAAGGTATTACAGGGCGATTGGCAATAATCGAAAAAAATTAATACACTCGGAGCGGACGCAAGTCCGCTCCTTTCTTTTTGAAAGTCAAGTTTTCAGACATACTTTTCGGGACTTGCGTTTGTCGGAAATATATTATATAATGTAAAGTGGAGTTTTATAAGTAGAGGTGTTTGTATGGAAAAGAAACGAGTCAGCGTACAAATAGAAGGGCGCAGCTACGTGGTGATCACCACCGAGGACAGGGCATATGTTCACGCTGTCGCCGACGAGGTGACCGACAGGATCCGCAGTGCGGCTCAGACGGGCAGAAATCTTGACACGCGCGACTGCGCGGTGCTCGCGGCGCTTGACTTTTGCGACGACAGCCACAAGGCGGAGCGCAAAAACAAGGACGTTGTGGACAAGGCAGACCAGATCATCCGTCAGTCGGGCGAGCTCGCCAAGCAGTGCAGGGAGTACAAGGGAAAGCTCGCAAACGCCATAAACGAAAACACCGCTCTCACCAAGCGCGTAAAGGCGCTCGAGGAGCAGCTTCGCGTACTTCTCAAGGAAAACGAAGCGCTCAAAAAGAACGCCGACGCCAAGCCTCTCGAAAACGAAAAGAAGTTTGAAAAAACCGTCCGCGAAAAAAAGACCGAGCAGATGATGGGCTACGTGCCTATGCGGCAGTATTCGCTGTTTGAGGAAACCGAACCGCAGCCCGAGGAAAAGCCATCTGCCAAAACAAAGAAAAAGAAGAATGGGAAAAATTGAGATATTAGCTCCCGCGGGCGGCTTTGACAGTGTGATCGCCGCCGTCCGTTCGGGTGCCGACGCGGTTTATGTCGGCGAAAAGCGATTTTCTGCCCGAGCCTCGGCAAAGAATTTTGATGATGAGGAGCTCAGGCAGGCGGTCGCCTATTGCCACGTTCACGGCGTAAAGGTTTATGTAACCTTAAATACCCTGGTGTTTGACGAAGAATTTGAGGAGCTCGCCGCAGCGATCAGGGCAGCAGCCAAAGCCGACGCCGACGCTTTGATCGTCCAGAATATGGGCGTTGCCCGGCTGGCGCGTGAAATCGTCCCCGAAATGCCGCTGCACGCCTCGACGCAGATGAGCGTCCACACCGTCTCGGGTGTTCGCGCACTCTATGAAACGGGTTTCAAGCGCGTTGTGCTGTCGAGGGAGATGAGCCGCGACGAGATAAAAAAAGCGGCGCAAATTCCCGTTGAGCTTGAGGTTTTCGTCCACGGCGCGCTGTGTATGAGTGTATCCGGACAGTGCTATTTCAGCGCGATGCTCGGCTCGCGCAGCGGAAACCGCGGAGCCTGCGCCCAGACCTGCCGTCTGCCGTTCTCGGTAAACAACAGCAAGGGCGGCCACGCTCTCAGCCTCAAGGACAACAGCCTGATTTCCTATCTTAACGAGCTGGAAGAAATCGGAGTTGCTTCTGCTAAAATCGAGGGCAGAATGAAGCGCCCCGAATACGTTTCCGCCGCGGTAAGAGCGTGCGTTGAACAGCGCGATTTCGGCTTTGTCACCGACGAAACCTCTGAAAATCTGAACGCGGTGTTCTCGCGCTCCGGCTTCACCGACGGCTACTACAAAGGAAAAACCGGAAAGTCGATGTTCGGAACCCGCACGCGCGGCGACGTGGTGTCTGCCGACGAAAAACTGCTCGGACGTATCCGCCAAGGTTTCAAGGACGATATACAGAATATTTCGGTCAGCGGCTCCTTCTCAGCCGAAATCGGCGAAAAGGCGGCGCTGACGCTTTCCGACGGAGTGCACACTGTTCGCGCCGAGACGGAAATAAAGGCCGAGCGCGCGCAGAAAATCCCTCTCAGCGAGGAAAAATGCTGCGCCCAGCTTTGTAAAACGGGAGGAACCGCCTACCGTGTCGATCAGCTCGAAATCTCGCTCGGCGAGGAGCTCTCGCTTCCGCTCTCCGCTTTGAACAACCTCCGCAGGGACGCGCTTGAACAGCTCGATTCTCTGCGCGCCGTTGTTAACAACTACAAAATCAACGGGTTTGAAATCAAGCCCGTCACTCCGTATGGTCAAAAGAAAAGCGCTTTGCGCGCCCGCGTTCCCAAAACTAAAATAGGCGCCGGATTTAAGGGCTGCGAGCTGGTTTTTGTGCCGCTGTTCTCGGATGTGCGCGAGCTTGAACGCCTTCTGAGCGAGGGCTATTCCGTCGGAGTCGAGGTTCCGCGCGGAATGTTCGGGCGCGAGGAGCAGATCGACAGGCAGCTTGAGCGCGCCAAGGCGGCGGGAATTACTCACGCGCTCTGTCATAATATCGGCGCGCTGTATCAGGCGAAGTGCCTCGGCTTTGAGCTTCACGGCGGCTTCGGATTGAATATCTGCAACACCTTTGACCTGCTCTGGGCTGAGGAATACGGGCTCAGCGACGTTGAGCTCAGCTTTGAGCTCACATTTGAGCGGATCAACAGGCTCGGCGGAAAAATAGGAAGGGGAGTGCTCAGCTACGGCTATCTGCCCCTTATGCTCTGCCGGAACTGCCCTGCAAAGAGCGTCGGTCTGGATTGCAAATCCTGCAAAAATCAGTCAAAAATGACGGACAGAAAGGGCAAGCGGTTTTTCCTCCGCTGCGACGGGAACTGCACCGAGGTGCTCAATTGCGTGCCTCTTTTTATTGCCGGGGAGGAAATTTCAAAACTTTCAACATCATTCAACATTTTGCGTTTCACTGTGGAAAACTATGTGGAAAACGTGGAAAAGGTCAAGGAAATCAATGACTTTTCAATGTTAAAAGACAATTTCACCCGCGGATTGTACCGTCGCGGAGTTTAAACAAGGCTTTAACAGGCTAAAACGCTTAAAATTTCTTATACGAAATATAAAAAATTCCCCTTCGGAATAAACGCGTTTTTAATATTCCAAAAGGTAATTACTCTTTGGAATTATAATAAAGAAAATAAATCAATCCTGCAAAAATCAGGAAATATGAAGGAATGGTATATATGCAGCTTAAAATTAAGAAACTCAGGGAAAACGCGCGCGTTCCCAAGCGCGCCACAAACGGCTCGGCGGGTATGGATCTCTACGCCTGCATTGACGAGGCGATAACCCTCGCGCCCGGTCAGCTCGCGGTTATTCCCACGGGAATCGCCATCGAGCTTCCCGACAACACCTGCGCGGCGTTTCTATATGCTCGCAGCGGACTCGGCGTAAAGCACGGGATCTGTCTGTCAAACGGCGTAGGCGTGGTCGACAGCGACTACCGCGGCGAGATCTGCGCCGGTCTGTGCAATGTTTCCGACAAGCCCTATGTGATCGAGCCGGACGAGCGAGTCGCTCAAATGGTGATCGCGCCCGTGCTCACACCCGAGATCATCGAGGCTGACGAGCTCGGAGATACCGACAGGGGCGAGGGCGGCTTTGGCTCTACCGGCAAGCACTGAGCGGCCGCAGCGGATTCTTCGACAAATTTTCGTTGCAATAATTTTTGGAATCGGTATCATACTAATAGAAATGCAAAGGAGCCGAAGCTATGTTTTCATTTTCAAAGGATATAGGAATCGACCTTGGCACGGCAAACACTTTGGTTTGCCTCAAGGGTAAGGGGATAATTCTGCGCGAGCCGTCGGTAGTAGCGGTCGACATCCGCACCGACACGGTTCTCGCGGTGGGCTCTCAGGCGAAGGATATGATAGGCAGAACGCCGGGCTCGATCGTCGCCGTGCGCCCCTTAAAGGACGGAGTTATCGCGGACTTCAAAATCACCGCAAAAATGCTCCAGCACTTCATCAAAAAATCCGTAAAGCCGGGTATCTTCAGCAAGCCGCGCGTAATTATCTGTATGCCCACGGGCGTTACCGAGGTCGAGCGCAAGGCGGTCGAGGACGCGGCTTATCAGGCAGGCGCAAAGCCTCCCGTGATTTTAATTGAGGAGCCTATGGCGGCGGCTATCGGCGCGGGACTTCCGGTTGACGAGCCCACGGGCAGTATGGTTGTCGACATCGGCGGCGGCACCAGCGAGGTCGCAGTCATTTCGCTCGGCGACATCGTGACCGCCTGTTCGGTTCGCGTGGCGGGCGACCGCTTTGACGAGGCGATACTCACCCACATCAAGAAGAAGTACAACCTTCTTATAGGCGAGCGCACAGCCGAGGACATAAAAATCAAAATCGGCTCGGCTTATCCGTATGAAAACGAGAAGAGCCTTGTGGTAAAGGGCAGGAACCTCGTCGACGGACTTCCCAAGGACATCACCGTAACGGCGG
>ONIJ01000092.1 GCA_900317875.1 uncultured Eubacteriales bacterium | reverse complement strand
TTAACGCGGGACAGGCTATCGACAGGGTAGGGCTTATGCTGGGATTAAAATTTCCCTGCGGCGCTCAGCTTGAACAGCTCGCGCTCCGTAACACCGAGCCTGTCAAAGTCCGTCCGAAGCTAAAGGGCAGCGACTGCTGTTTGAGCGGAGTTCAGAACCTCTGCCAAAAGCTCTTTGACGAGGGAAGGGACAAGCCTTACATAGCGGCGTTCTGCCTCGAGTATATCCGCACGGCGCTTTCTCTGATGACCGACAGCCTGCTCGAAAAATACGGCGCGCTTCCTCTTGTTTACGCCGGGGGAGTTATGTCGAATACAATAATCAAAAATTCTTTTACAGAAAAATACAACGCGAGCTTCGCGCCGCCCGTTTTCTCCGCGGACAATGCGGCGGGCATTGCGTACCTCTGTTACCGCTCGCAGAATAATTCAGATTGACGGACAAAACCATGTACACTCCGAATATGCCAAAGCCGAGGGTGCTCTCGGTATCACAACTTAATTATTACATCAAATCAGTGCTCCAGCACGATCCCAGACTTGCGGGCTTGCTGCTCTCGGGCGAGATCTCGAACCTCACCGACCACTACAGCAGCGGCCACATCTACTTTTCGCTCAAGGATGAAAAGAGCGTGATCCGCGCGGTGATGTTTTCGCGCAGTGCTTCGCGCCTGAGGTTCCGTCCGCAAAACGGAATGAAGGTCATCTGCCGCGGTTATGTTTCGCTCTATGAACCGAGCGGACAGTATCAGCTCTATGTTGAGGATATGCAGCCCGACGGC
Source organism: uncultured Eubacteriales bacterium (assembly GCA_900317875.1). Lineage (GTDB taxonomy): Bacteria > Bacillota > Clostridia > Oscillospirales > Acutalibacteraceae > Ruminococcoides. The sequence continues at coordinate 9,593 of ONIJ01000092.1, read as the reverse complement.
GTTGGAGCGCTCGCGCTTGCCTTTGAACAGCTTAAACAAAAGCTCGAGGCGCAGGGACTTTTTGATCCCGCGCACAAAAAGCCGCTCCCGAGGTTCCCGAAAACAGTGGGTGTGATCACATCTCCCACGGGTGCGGCGGTTCAGGACATCCGCAATATCCTCTACAGGCGTTATCCCTGCGTAGATATGCTGCTCTATCCGGTTTTGGTTCAGGGCGACGGCGCTCCCGCGCAGCTTACGGAAGCGATCAACAGGCTTGATAAATCGTCGCTGTGCGACGTTATTATTATCGGACGCGGCGGAGGCTCCGCCGAGGATTTGTGGGCGTTCAACAGCGAGGAGCTCGCACGGGCGATATACAATTGCCGCACGCCCGTTATTTCCGCTGTCGGCCACGAGATAGACTTCACGATCTGCGATTTCGTTTCCGACCGGCGCGCGCCTACTCCGTCAGCGGCGGCGGAGCTTGCCGTTCCCGACCTGTCGGAGCTCAACGCCTCGCTTCAATCACAAAGACAATATCTGATGAGCATTATGGAAAGCCGTTTCCGCCGTGAGGACAACGCGCTTCTGCGGTTCAGGCAAAGGCTCGACGAGTCGGGGCCTGAAAGCCGCTCGCGCAGGCTTGAGCAAAAGTACAGCCTCAGCGCCAAAAGATTAGAAACGGCAATCAATAATAAATATTCCGAATTGGAATTAAAATTGCACCGCAATGCCGCCAAGCTCGAAAGCCTCAATCCGCTTTCGGTGCTCAGCCGCGGCTACACAGTGACCGAGCAGGACGGCAAGATCATTCCGACCGCCGCCGCGCTCGACAAATCAAAGGAGTTCACCGTCGTGTTCAGCGACGCCAAGATAACCGCCAAAGCCACAGGTGAGTAATTATGTCATTCGCACATCTTCACGTTCACACCGAATACAGCCTTCTCGACGGCGCGTGCCGAATAAGGGAGATAGCCTCTGCCGCAAAGCGGAAGGGGTTTTCGTCGCTTGCGGTAACCGACCACGGAGTGATGTACGGCGTGATCGATTTCTACCGCGCCTGCCTGAAGGAGGGGATTCACCCCGTGATCGGCTGCGAGGTATATGTCGCGCCGAACTCGCGCTTTGACAAAAATCCGCAGGAGCGCTACTTCCATATGGTGCTCCTCTGCCTGAATAACACAGGCTATCAGAACCTTATCAAGCTCGTTTCCAAGGGCTTTACCGAGGGCTTTTACTCAAAGCCGAGGATCGACGACAGCCTGCTCGAGGAGTACCACGAGGGCTTGATCTGCCTTTCCGCCTGCCTTGCGGGCGAAATCCCTCAAAGGCTGCTCTCGGGCGACTACGCGGGCGCGAGAAAAAAGGCGGAATATTACCGCGACCTGTTCGGGAGGGAGAATTTTTTCATCGAGCTCCAGAACCACGGTATCGAGGAGCAGCAGCGGATTATTCCCGATTTGGTGAGGATATCCAATGAGATCGGCGTAGGGCTCGTCGCCACAAACGACAGCCACTACATCGAAAAAGAGGACAGTGAAACCCACGGTATCTTGCTCTGCATCCAGACGGGCAGCACAGTCAACGACGACAACCGGATGGAGTTTCAGACGAACGAATTCTACCTCAAAACCGAGGAGGAAATGCGGCAGGCGTTTCCCGACTATCCTCAGGCGCTTGAAAACACTCAGAAGATCGCCGACCGCTGCAGCGTGACCTTCACCTTCGGCGAGCGGAAGCTGCCGCGCTTTGACGTTCCGGACAACGAGGATCACCTTGTATTTTTCCGCAGAAGCTGCTACAGCGGACTTCGCCGCCACTACGGCGGGCAGCCGGAACAATTTCTTATCGACAGGCTCGAATACGAGATTTCCACGATCTCAAAAATGGGCTTTGTCGACTACTACCTGATCGTAAACGACTTTGTGCAGTACGCCAAATCACGGGAGATACCCGTCGGCCCCGGACGAGGATCCGGAGCCGGATCGCTGTGCGCGTACTGCATCGGAATTACAGATATTGACCCGATAAAATACAACCTGCTATTTGAGCGCTTTTTAAATCCCGAGCGAGTCAGTATGCCGGACTTCGACATCGACTTCTGCAAGGAGCGCAGGGGAGAGGTCATCGACTATGTCGTCCGCAAATACGGCGACGACCACGTGGCGCAGATCATCTCGTTCGGCACAATGGCCGCCCGGGGAGCCATCCGCGACGTGGGGCGCGCGCTCGGTATTCCTTACGCCGCAGTCGACGAGGTCGCCAAGGAGGTGCCCTCGGAATTGAACATCACGCTTGACAAGGCTCTCAAAGAGAGCGCTAAGCTGCGCGGAAAATACGAGGGCGACGAGCAGGTCCGCAGGCTGATCGATATAGCCAGAAAGATCGAGGGAATGCCGCGCCACGCAACGATGCACGCTGCGGGCGTAGTCATCACGGACAAGCCCGTGTCGGACTACGTTCCCCTTTCAAAGAACGACGACAACATCGTAACTCAGTTCACGATGACAACTCTCGAGGAGCTCGGACTCCTCAAAATGGACTTTCTCGGGCTGCGCAACCTAACTGTCATAGACGACGCCGAAAGGCTGATAAAGAGGTCGCATCCCGAATACTCTCCCGAAAACATCCGCGACGACGACCTGAAGGTTTTCGCGATGATAGCGCGCGGCGGCACCGAGGGCGTTTTCCAGTTTGAAAGCCAGGGAATGAAAAGCACCCTTACCCAGCTTAAGCCCGACTGCATAGAGGATTTGATCGCCGTGCTGTCGCTCTATCGCCCCGGTCCTATGGACAGCATAGGCACCTACATCGACTGCCGCCACAATCCCTCGCACATCCGATACAAGCACCCTTCACTCAAAAAGATACTCGACGTAACCTACGGCTGCATTGTCTATCAGGAGCAGGTAATGCAGATTTTCCGCGAGCTCGGCGGTTACAGCCTGGGCAGAGCGGACATAGTGCGCCGCGCTATGAGCAAGAAAAAGCACGACGTAATGGAGCGTGAGCGCGACATCTTCATCAACGGTCTCTGCGACGAAAACGGAAATGTAATTGTCGAGGGCTGCGTGCGCCGGGGGATCGACGAGGCGTCAGCGGTTTCGATTTTCGGCGATATGGAGAGCTTTGCCTCCTACGCCTTCAATAAATCACACGCCGCCGCTTACGCCGCGGTGTCCTATAAAACCGCGTGGCTCAAATGCTACTATCCGCGCGAGTATATGTCGGCTCTGCTGTCAAGCGTGCTCGATAATCACAACAAGCTCGCGGCGTACATCACGGAGTGCAAAAAAATGGGGATCCTCGTGCTGCCTCCGAACGTAAACGAGAGCTTTCAGGACTTTGCCGTCAGCGGCAAAAACATCCGCTACGGACTTCTTGCGATCAAGAACCTCGGCAGGGCGTTCATCAATCAGATTGTTGTCCAGAGAAAAAACGCGCCCTACAAGTCCTTCTATGATTTCTGCAAGCGGCTGTACGGAAAAAATATGAACAGCCGCGCGATCGAAAGCCTGATAAAATGCGGAGCCTTTGACGGTCTGGGCGCTAACCGCCGTCAGCTTCTCGCAGTGTGCAAGACCGTTCTCGACGATCTTGACTACACAAACAGACACAATATGGGCGGCCAGCTCAGCTTCTTCGATCTGGGCGGAGCCGGTACCCGCGAGTCGGCGGAGCCTGAGCTCCCGAAGCTCGATGAATTTCCGCGCGACGAGCTGCTTCATATGGAAAACGAGATCGCGGGAATGTACCTGAGCGGTCATCCCACCGACGATTACACCGAGTTTTCGCGCCTGAGCAGGGCTGACAGGATAGGTTCGATAATCAACGACGAGGGCGGAGCCTATCCCGAGGGGAAAAAGGTCTGCGTTGTGGGCGTTATCTCTGCCTCGAGGATCCAGCGCACCGCAGGCAAGCGCATAATGGCGTTTGTCACGCTCGAGGATCACTACGGCTCAATGGAGGCAATCGTGTTCCCGAATATTTACGAGCGCTTCGGAAGATTTCTCGGAGAGGGAAGCGTTGTCGTTATGCGCGGCTCGCTGAGCTTCAAGGAGAACGAGGAGCCCAAGCTTGTATGCGACTCGGTTGATTCGGCGCGCACAAATGAGGAGTGCAAAAATTATAAGCCTTCCCAAAATATTGCGCCTGCCGTAAAAAATCCGTCCGCGCTCTACCTGAGAATCGACGACCTGAACACGCCGCTCTATGAAAAAGCGCGTCGCGTGCTCGATATTTTCGAGGGCAGGACTCCCGTTATTTTCTATCTTACCGATACAAACCGCAAAGTGATGGCTCCCGACTCGATGCGCGTCAGCCTTAACGACGTAATGATAAAGGAGCTCAAATACCAGCTCGGCGAAAAAAATGTCGCCGTCAAATAGGAGAATATATGATAATCGACTTTCACACTCACACCTTTCCCGACGCGATAGCGGAAAAGACGATCGCCTACCTCACCGAAAAGGGCGGAATAAAACCTTACCGCGAGGGAACGCTCAGCTCGCTGATCGAGAATATGAAGCTCAGCGGCGTTGATTACAGCGTTGTTCTGCCGGTTGTGACGGCTCCCAAGCAGGAGCGCACAATAAACAGGGTGTCCGCAGAAAACAACGGCAAAAACAACGTTTTCTTCGCGGGGGGCATCCATCCCGACAGCCGGAACGTTGACGAAACTCTCGACTTCATCAAGGAGAGCGGGCTTTTCGGGATAAAGCTCCATCCCGACTATCAGGGCGTTCACTTCGACGATCCGCGTTATGTGCGAATTATCCGCGGCGCCGCCGAAAGGGGACTGTATATCATAACTCACGCAGGCTACGACGTAGCCTTTCGCGACCACGTTCACTGCACGCCCGATATGGTTCTTAATGTTTTAAAAGAATTAAAAGGCTTGATTGAGGACAAGCTCATCCTTGCGCACCTCGGCGGCTACGATATGCCCGACGAGTCGCTCAAAAAACTGATCGGCGCTCCCGTATATATGGACACCGCCGCGGTGCTCAGGCTTTATCCCGAAAAATGCAGGGAGATAATTATTAGGCACGGCGCGGACAGAATACTTTTCGCTTCCGATTCTCCTTGGGACAGCCAGAAGGATTATATTGATATTCTGAAGAGCTTCAGCCTCGGAAGGGAAACGGAGGAGAAGATTTTCCACCAAAACGCGGAGAAAATCCTTAAATCAGGCAAATGAGATAATGCCGATGTTTGAGTAATTCAAATTAGACACTTGCCATTTAAAAACTGCTGTGGTATAATGTAATTTGTGTAAATTCATTCAAAAATGGAGGAAAAATTTGTGAAGAAGTTAATGTTAGGCAATGAGGCTATTGCCAGAGGTCTTTTTGAGGCGGGCGTTAAACTTGTTTCCAGCTATCCGGGAACGCCTTCCACGGAAATCACCGAATTTGCCGCTAAGTATGATGAAATCTACTGCGAGTGGGCTCCCAATGAAAAGGTAGCCACCGAGGTCGCCTTCGGTGCTTCGCTCCGCGGTGTGCGCTCCGCGTGCGCTATGAAGCACGTTGGACTCAACGTCGCCGCCGATCCGCTTTTCACCCTGTCCTACACAGGCGTTAACGGCGGTATGGTCATCTTTGTTGCCGACGACCCCGCTATGCATTCATCCCAGAATGAACAGGATTCCCGCCACTATGCTATCGCCGCAAAGGTTCCTATGCTCGAGCCCGCAGATTCGGCCGAGGCAAAGGACTTTGTAAAGGCTGCTTTCGTGATCTCAGAGGAGTTTGATACTCCCGTGATCGTAAGAATGTGCACCAGAATAGCTCACTCTCAGGGCACTGTTGAGCTCTGCGACCGCGAGGAGCACGAGCTTCCGGCTTATGAAAAGAATCCTCAGAAATATATTATGGCTCCCGCAAATGCTATCCGCCGCCATCCCTTTGTTGAGGAGCGCACCAAGAAGCTCTCCGAGTACGGCGAAACCTCTCCGCTCAACCGCGTTGAGTACGGCGGAACCGAAAAGGGCATTATCTGCTCGGGAACCTGCTATCAGTATGTCAAGGAGGTTTTCGGCGACAGCGTTTCCGTGCTCAAGCTCGGACTTGTAAATCCGCTTCCCGTTGAAATCATCAAAGACTTCGCCTCCAAGGTAGACAAGCTCTATGTCATCGAGGAGCTCGACGGCATTATCGAGGCTCACCTCAACGCGCTCAAAATCCCCTGCACAGGCAAGGAGATGTTCACGCCTATCGGCGAGTACAACCAGACCACTATCCGCGAGGCTTTCGGACTTCCTCAGCCCGAGAGCGTTTCCGCCGACACTCCCGTTCCCGTGCGTCCTCCCGTAATGTGCGCGGGCTGTCCTCACCGCGGACTTTTCTACACGCTTTCCAAGCATAAGATCACCTGTCTCGGCGACATCGGCTGCTACACTCTCGGCTCTGCGGCTCCGCTGTTCGCTCTCGATTCAACGCTCTGTATGGGCGCTTCCGTATCAGGTCTGCACGGCTTCAACAAGGCGGGCGGTAAGGAAACCGAAAACAAGACAGTCTGTGTGATCGGCGACTCGACCTTTATGCACTCGGGCGTAACAGGTCTCATCAACATCGCTTATAACGCTTCTAATTCGACCGTGATCATTCTCGACAACTCGATCACCGGTATGACAGGTCATCAGCAGAACCCCACAACGGGCTACAACATCAAGGGCGATCCCGCTTTGGCGGTCAACCTCGAAGCGCTTTGCAAGTCGATCGGCATCGAGCGCGTAAGAGTTGTTGATCCCTACAACCTCAAGGAGTGCGAGGACGCTATCCTTGAGGAGCTCAGCGTTGACGCTCCCAGCGTTATCATCTCGCGCAGACCTTGTATGCTGCTCAAATACGTAAAGGCCAAGCCTCCCGTTAAGGTCAACGAGGACAAGTGCGTCGGCTGCCGTCAGTGTATGAAGATCGGCTGTCCCGCGATCAGTATGAAGAACAAGAAGGCGCACATCGATTTCACTCAGTGCGTTGGCTGCGACGTATGCACCCAGCTCTGCAAGCTCGGCGCAATCGAGAAAGGGGAGAGATAAGATGGAAACTAAGAATGTAATGATCGTCGGCGTCGGCGGTCAGGGAAGTCTCCTCGCCAGCAAGCTGCTCGGCAAGCTGCTCACTCAGGAGGGCTTTGACGTAAAGGTAAGCGAGGTTCACGGAATGAGCCAGCGCGGCGGCTCCGTCGTTACATACGTCCGCTTCGGCGACAAGGTTTATTCTCCCGTAATTTCAAAGGGCGAGGCTGATTTCATCGTATCCTTCGAGAAAATCGAGGCGGCTCGCTACGCGGATGTTCTCAAAAAGGACGGCAAAATCATCGTAAATTCTCAGATGATCGATCCTATGCCCGTAATCACCGGCGCTGCCGAGTATCCCGAAAAGGTTCTCGACGAGCTCAAGGACAAGGGCGTGTTCGTGGATGTGATCGACGCTCTCTCGCTTGCCGTTGAAGCCGGCAATCCCAAGAGCGTTAACATCGTCCTTATGGGCAGACTCGCAAAATATTTCGACATCGCCTACGACAAGTGGGTGGAGGCTATCAAGGTTTCCGTAAAGCCCCAGTTCGTCGAGGTAAACCTCAAGGCATTTGATTTAGGCTATAATTATTGATTTTAATATTTAGCATTGGGTAAATTCTTCAGAAGGAGTGATCACAATGGGAAATTATTTTCAGCCCGAAATTGAAACAGCCTCCCGTGAGGAGATACTGGCAATTCAAAATGAAAAGATCGTCAAGCAGGTCAAGCACGTTTACGAGAACGTTAAGTATTACCGCGACCTGATGGACGCAAAGGGCGTAAAGCCCGAGGATATCAAGGGGGTAGAGGATATCCGCAAGCTGCCTTTCCTCACAAAGGCTGACCTTCGCGAGGCATATCCTTACGGACTCCTCGGCACAGACCTCAAGGACTGCGTCCGCATCCAGTCAACCTCAGGCACAACCGGAAAGCGCGTCGTCGCTTTCTACACCCAGAATGACATCGATATCTGGGAGGAATGCACCGCCAGAGCCATCGTCGCTGTCGGCGGCACAAAAGAGGACGTCGTACAGGTTTGCTACGGCTACGGCCTTTTCACGGGCGGCGCCGGACTTCACGGCGGCTCGCACAAGGTCGGCTGCCTGACGCTTCCTATGTCGTCGGGCAACACCGAAAGACAGATCCAGTTTATGATGGATCTCGACGCCACCATTCTCTGCTGCACTCCGTCCTACGCGGCTTACATCGGCGAAACCCTTGCCGAGCACGGCTACAAGCCCGAGGATAACAAGCTCAAAGCAGGCATCTTCGGCGCGGAGCCCTGGACAGAGGAAATGAGACGCAGCATTGAAAAGAGCCTCGGAATCAAGGCTTACGATATTTACGGCCTCACCGAAATCAGCGGCCCCGGCGTTTCCTTCGAGTGCGAGGAGCAGAAGGGTATGCACATCAACGAGGATCACTTCTACGTTGAGATCATCGATCCCGACACCGAAGAGGTGCTTCCCGAGGGCAGCAAGGGCGAGCTGGTATTTACCTGTCTTGACAAGGAAGCCTTCCCGCTGCTTCGCTACCGCACGCGCGACATCTGCGTGCTCACCCGCGAAAAATGCTCCTGCGGCAGAACTCATGTCCGTATGACAAAGCCCATGGGCAGAAGCGACGATATGATGATCATCCGCGGCGTAAACGTATTCCCGAGCCAGATCGAGGCAGTGCTTCTCAAAGAGGGTTACACTCCCAACTATCAGATCGAGGTCGACAGAATCAACAACTCCGACACCTTTGAAATCAAGGTTGAAATGGCTCCCGAGCAGTTCTCCGACATTGTGTCCATCAACCAGGCAAAGGAAAAGAAGCTCGAGCAGGCTATGCGCACAATGCTCGGAATCGGCCCCAAGGTTCGTTTGGTTCCGCCCAAGACCATTGCCCGCAGCGAGGGCAAGGCTGTCCGCGTGATCGATCACCGCAAGCTTCACGACTAAGGCAGGAGGTAAAATATTATGGCAATTCAGCAAATTTCGGTTTTTGTAGAAAACAAGCAGGGCAAGCTGGTTGAAACCGTAAAAACCCTTGCCGACAACGATATCAACATCCGCGCAATGAGCATTGCCGACACTAAGGATTTCGGCATTCTCAGAATGATCACCTCCGACAATGCCAAGACAAAGGAAGTGCTCAGCAACGACACCGTTGTCAACACGACCGAGGTCATCGCCGTAAAAATGGCAGACCGTCCGGGCGCGCTCTACAAGGTGATCGATATTCTCTCAAAGGCGGGCATCAACATTGAGTATATGTACGCCTTCACGGCTTCCGACGCCCTCGGCGCATACGTTGTTTTCCGTGTGGACGACGTTCCGCAGGCACAGGAGCTCATTGACAAAAACGGCCTTAAGTCACTCAACGACGAGGACGTTCGGTCGATGTAACAAAAATCAAATCGGGCTTGGCTCAATTCTCGGTTTCGAGTTTGAGCCAAGCCCTTTTTTATTCGTTTATTTCCTTCAAGGCTTCCCGGATATTTTTTACGTTGAAGGCAGAACTCTTTCATAGAGCTGTGCAGCCTTGTCAAAGTTGTTTGCGCTCCGGTAGTCGTTGGCGCGTTCAAGGAGCTGCTGCTTGT
>ONIJ01000006.1 GCA_900317875.1 uncultured Eubacteriales bacterium | reverse complement strand
GAGTACCAATACTGTATGAATATCAGCTATAACGAGGAAGGAACGCCGGGCAAAGGCTCCGCGATCTTCCTGCATTGCCTCGGCGACAGAAAGCCTCGCACGGGCGGCTGCGTCGCGGTACCCGAGGAGCAGATGTATTACATTATGAAGCACGTCGATCCCGATTGTGTCGTTGTGATCGATTCTATGAAGAATCTCGGCGCCGAGTTTTAAGAAAAGAGGAAAAATGCTATAAAAAGTTGTGTTAGTGCTTTCGTTTATTCTTGTCATAAGAATGCCGGACGGCTGTGCGAATCAGAGCTCAGATACATCAATAGCTACTGTCGATGAATTGTACCTTACACAACAGAAAGAGCGTGTGACTGTTTATCATGATGTCACCGGTTAGGATAGCCATAAACTCGCTGCAATTTAATTGGTGTCAATGACGCAGATGATCCGCCCTTCCCATACCGAACAAGGAAGAAAAGCTCTTGCGGTAATTATTATGATCCTGCGGCGGGTTCACCCGTTTATTCTCGGTCTCCTTCTCAGAAAGCCGTGTATAAAAATCATTGCTTTCTTTAACAAAAAAGCCGAGGAGAGCGATCCGGTCATATAAACGTATAAGATAACGTCGGTTAACGGTATAAAGTGCGAAAAAAAGAAAAAGGCTGATTCGTCAGCCTTTTTCTTTTTTCAGTATTTCTATAACTTTGTCAAGGTTCTCCGCAGTCTTGTAGAGCAGCGGTTTAAGCTCTTTTTCGGGATTGTCCAAATCGGGAACGAGAACAGTTTTGCAGCCTGCCGCGCTCGCCGAGCGTACCCCGTTTTGGGAGTCCTCGAGCGCTAAACACTCGGACGGTTCCAGCCCGAGCTTTTCGGCGGCAAAAAGATATATATCCGGTTCGGGTTTTCCCTTGGCAACCTGACGGGCGCTCACGATTTCATCGAAGTATCCGAGCAGCCCGACATACTTCAGATACTCTGTCGCGCGTGCCACGGGAGTTGCAGTTGCAAGAGCAACGCTGTATCCGTTATCTTTAAGCCATTTGAGCAGCCTTTCGGCTCCGTCTTTTGCCTCGACACCGTTTTTACTTACAAACGCATCCATCAATTCAACCCGTTTATTGCGCACCGCGTCGTAATCAAACTTTTCTCCGAACCAGCTCTGCAGCCTATCAATCGCGAATACGCGGGAAAGCGAGCGTATTCCCAGCGCGTGTTCCGTATTCATTTCGAATCCGTAAAACCGAGCCGCCTCGCACCAAAAACGGACGTAGAGCTTTTCGGTGTCGAGCATTACGCCGTCCATATCGGTGATTACGCCTTTAATCATTCTTTTCACCAACCTTTGAAAGATTTACAAGTATAATTCCTATCGCTATCAATCCCAGCGAAATGAAGGTGGCGGGCTTAAACGAATCCTCGCCCAGAAGGATACCCGAAAGAAGCGTTCCGAAAACGGGAACAAACAGATTGAAAACCGAGATTTTACTTGCGGGATTGTATTTAAGCAAAGCTGTCCAGAGCGAGAACGCCGACGCCGACACGAACGCAAGCCAAATTAGAATCAAAGCGCCGCCGGTGTTTGACAAATCCAAGCGCCCGCCGAGAGTTATTCCGGCGGTGCAGAGCAAAGCGCCTCCGAAAAGCAGCTGTGCGCCCGTGAGCGCGACAGGACTGCGTCCCTGAACAAATTTCTTTGAAAGAATATTTCCTGCTGCCGCGCAAACGGTTGAAGCAAATATCAATAAATCCCCGGGCAGAGTTTCAGCGCTCACTCCGCCGCCCTGATTCATTACAAGCACTCCGCCGAAGCCTATTGCGCAGCCGATCAGCTTTTGGGCGGTAAGTTTATCGTCGCGGAAAAAAATCGGTACAAATAACACAGTTAAAAAAGAAGCGCAGGCGGTGATTATCGAGGTGTTTGTTCCGCTCGTGAAGCCGATACCTATGTAGGTGAACAAATACTGCGCAAAGGTCAGCACAAACCCGAGTGATATTACGGGAACGGCATCATATTTCTTTATCGGAATTATGCGCCGCTCCTTTACACAATCAAACAAAAGCACCATAAGCCCCGCGAGCGAAAAGCGCAGTCCTGCAAAAAGGAGCTTTGCGCCTGTGTCACCGCTGTCGATGGAAAGCTCCGCGTATCCCAGCTTTATAAACGGAAACGCCGTGCCCCAGAGCAGGGTACAGATCATCGCAAGCAATGAAGCGGTTATCCTGTTTTTGAGAATTGAATTCTTCATATTATCAGTTCCATTATTTGATGTACAAAGTATAACACATTTAATTTACCGTTTCAATAATATAGGTTGAAATCGGTATTATATAGTGGTATACTGGTGGTAAGATAATTGAAAGGGGATATTTCAATGAAAAAAGTTTTAGCAGCAGCAATTTTGCTTATTCTCGCTTTATCATTTGCAGCTTGTTCAAATTCCGGTTCGGGAAACAATGCTTCCTCTGACGGCACGGTCAGTTCAAAGGCCGGTTCTTCTGCCTTTGAAGAAAGCACTGCAGGCAAAAACGAAAAGGCGACGGAAGAAGTCACGGAAGAAGTTACCGAAGCACAAACCGAGGAGCCCACGGAGGCTTTGACCGTGGGAGATTACGTTTACACCAAGATCGAAAAAAATCTTCCCTCGCCCGGCAGCTTCCTTCTCACAGGCGAGCAGGGCAACGGGGGAGAGCTCGTTCCCGTGCGTATGCCTCAGCTTAAACTCGACAGCGCCGACGCAAAGCGCATCAACAACGAAATAACTCAGGACTGCGCCTCAAGAATTGACGATCTCGAGAAGTCGGCGCCTGTGCATCCGTCGGGACGCATTGATTACGCCGCCTATCTGAACAAAAACATTCTAAGCCTTATTATTGAAAAGCGCAGCGCCGATACACCGAACAGCTATTTCACCGTATATAATCTCGACGTAACGACCGGTGAAGAAATCAGCTACGGCAAGTTGGTTTCACTTTCAGACAAATCCAACGATGAAGTAACCGATATGTTGAAGAACGAAATAACCGCTTTGTTTGACAAGCCGCTTCCTTCCGCAAACGCTTCAATGGCAGACTCGCTGAAAAATGCTAAGGATAAAAGCCTGTCGGACGATAACCTTTCCGCTGCAATGTACTACTTCAACGGTGAAGGACAGCTTGCAGTTGCCTATCGCTATCATTGGATAGCAGGCGCTGAAAACTACGGAGCGCTGTCGGTTCTCAACGCTTCTGTAAAATAATCATTCACTCTCCGCAAAGCCGAATTGTTACACGGCTCTGCGGAGTTTTTTATGCTGCGGCAGCTTGAAGAAAACTTTTCAAAAAACCTTGACACGGAAAAAGATATGTGCTATTATATGCCTGTAAACAAACCTACTAAACAGGTAGGTAATATAGGAGAATTGATTATGGCAAAACTTATCACCTTGTTTTGTTATGACGGACGAATGTGATTTATGGCAGCACATAACCGAAAGCATAATAATCATAACATTATCATAACAAAAAAGGAGAAATAAAAATGAGTAAATTAAATGAAAGAAATCTTCACTTTGAAACAAAACAGCTTCACATCGGGCAGGAGCAGGCAGATCCCGTAACAGACGCAAGAGCGGTTCCTATTTACGCGACTACCTCATATGTTTTTCATAACAGTCAGCACGCGGCAGACCGTTTCGGACTCCGCGACGCGGGCAACATCTACGGCAGACTTACAAATCCGACTCAGGGCGTTTTCGAGGAGAGAATCGCGGCGCTTGAAGGCGGCTCCGCCGCTTTGGCAGTCGCTTCCGGTGCGGCAGCAATCACATATGCAATCCAGGCTGTCGCCAAGGCGGGACACAACATCGTAGCCGCCGAGACCATCTACGGCGGAAGCTACAATCTTCTCGCTCACACGCTTCCCGAATACGGAATCACAACCACCTTCGTCAATCCCGACGAGGAGGGCTCCTTTGAAAAAGCGATCGACGAGAACACAAGAGCGCTCTATATCGAAACTCTCGGAAATCCCAACTCAAACCTCATCGACATCGAAGCGCTTGCAAAGCTCGCTCACTCGCACAACATTCCGCTCATCGTGGACAGCACCTTTGCAACTCCTTATCTGCTTCGTCCCATTGAGTACGGCGCCGACATCGTGGTTCATTCCGCAACCAAATTTATCGGCGGTCACGGCACCGCGATCGGCGGCGTGATTATCGAGAGCGGCAAATTTGACTGGGCGGCAAGCGGAAAATTTCCGCAGTTTTCCGAGCCCAATCCCTCATATCACGGTGCGGTGTTCACTCAGGCGGCTCCGGGAGCGGCATTTGTAACATACATCCGCGCAATTCTGCTCCGCGATACAGGCGCCACACTTTCTCCTTTCCACGCCTTCATCTTCCTCCAGGGACTCGAAACTCTCTCGCTTCGCGTTGAGCGCCACGCCGAGAACACCAAAAAGGTTATTGAATTCCTCAAAAATCATCCGAAGGTTGAGCTTATTAATCATCCTTCGCTCGAAACCTCGCCCTACAAGACGCTATACGATAAGTATTTCCCGAACGGCGGCGGTTCGATTTTCACCTTTGATATCAAGGGCGGCGAGGAAGAAGCCAAGAAGTTCATTGATCATCTGCAAATCTTCTCTCTGCTCGCGAACGTTGCCGACGTAAAATCACTCGCAATTCATCCCGCGTCGACAACTCACTCCCAGCTTTCCGCAGAGGAGCTTTCCGAACAGGGAATACATCCGAATACGATTCGTCTTTCCATCGGAACCGAGCACATCGACGACATCATCTTCGATTTGCAGGAGGCTTTTGAAGCGGTCTGAATTTTATAGTCACTCTGTCAAGGCAAATATTCCGGCAGCGTGTATACATATTCCCGAGGAGCTGCATACTTGTATGCAGCTTCTCGGCTTTTTGTTATACGAAAACCCCCGATTGTATCGGGGGTTTTCGCTGCTGCTTCAGCGTTATCAAACGCTGACTTCTTTAGCTGAAAATCGTGTTGTCCTGCTTGGGCGCAAAGCTCTGACAGTCTGTGCACTGATCCTGAGAGGGATCGCTTTCGTGAGTTCCGACGCGGATCGCCTCGAGCGAGCAGTAATTCTTTCTGTCGTTGTGGTGTTTGCAGCTTGTAACATTGCAGATAATGCAGTGGTTTGCGTAGCTTGTATCTGTCATAATTATCACCTCGTCATTATTATTGACAGCGCAAAGACGATTATTCACCTTTTGGCTCTTCAATAATAAAATGTATTGAGGTGAGCTTATGAGTATTGTATCCGCCGTGATTGTTTTGTTTTTCGCTGTCGTGGGAGCCGCGGCGGTGTGCAGGACGCTGTCGCTGAGATTTTTCAGCGTAAAGAACGATTACACGGTAATGTATGTAACGCGCATTCAATCGTCTGACGAGAACGCCGAGTTCATTCTGAGAAGCGCGCTTTCAAAGCGCCGCTGGTCGTCAAAAGATGTGAGCAAGGTTTGCCTTGACTGTCCGATGGACGACAAAACGCGCAAAATCTGCGAGGGCGTTTGCCGCGAATACGGAATCGACTGTCTTATGACAAAGGACGAATTTTTGAAATCACTTGATTAATGCGGTGTGTTTAGAGTATAATAGATAAGAATAATTATGGGTATCATACTCTGACAGGTGTTAATATGCAGGACAACGCTTTACTCCGACTTGAGGGAGTAGTTGAAAATATTGTATACAGAAACGACGAGAACGGCTACACCGTTCTTGAAATTGCCGACGGCGACGACTACATTACCGCCGTGGGAAATATGCCGCTCGCGTCGGTAGGCGACAAGGTAGCGCTCACCGGAGCTTTCACCGATCACCGCAGCTACGGGCGGCAGTTTTCCGCGCAGGTTTGCGAGGTGTGCCGCCCAACCGAATCAGCCGATATACTGCGCTACCTATCTTCTGGCGCAATAAAGGGAATAGGTCCCGCGACCGCTCAGAGGCTAGTCGGCGAGTTCGGCGAGAGCACTTTGGAGGTTATGGAAACCCAGCCCGAACGAGTGGCGCGGCTCAAGGGCATTTCCAAGGAAAAGGCTCTGGAATTTGCGTCGCAGCTAAGGGCAAACACGGGCGTGCGCACTCTTATGCTGTATTTGGGCGAGTACGGCATTTCAAACACCTCGGCGGTGAAGATTTACAAGGCGCTCGGCGCGGACTGCGTTAAGCTGATAAAGGATAATCCCTACATCCTTTGCCAAGGCGATTTCGGAGTCAGCTTTGAGCGCGCGGATTTTATCGCAAAGAATGAGAGCCTTGAAATCGACAGCGGCGTGAGAGTCCGCGCGGGGCTGAGCTACGTTCTCCGCCACAACGAAGGAAACGGACACACCTGCCTTCCGAAGGACAAGCTCACCGCGACGGCGGCGCGGTTCCTCGAGGTAGGCATTGACAGAACCGCGGAATGTCTCGACGAAATGCTCTTTGACCGCAGTCTGATCTCCGATGAACTCGGCGGAGCGGAGTTTGTGTTTACTCCGCGGATGCACCTGATTGAGATGTACATAGCCTCGCGCCTGAAAATGATGCTCTCCTTTCCTGCGGAGAGGGAAAAGGACATCGAAAAGGCGATTGCGCGGCTTGAAAAGGAAAACGGGATCGATTACGCCGACCTTCAGAAGCGGGCGATTGCGTCAGCTCTGACCGAGGGACTGCTGGTGCTAACGGGCGGCCCGGGAACGGGAAAAACGACAACCCTCAATGCGATAATCAAAATTTTGCAGAGCCGCGGCAAAAAGGTTCTGCTTGCTGCTCCGACAGGCAGAGCTGCGCAGAGAATGAGTGAGCTTACGGGCGACGAGGCAAAAACCATTCATCGCCTGCTCGAGGTCAGCTGGGACAAGCAGGACAATCCCGTTTTCAATAAAAACGAGCAGAATCAGCTGAAGTGCGACGCTCTGATAATCGATGAAATGTCGATGGTTGACTGCGCGATCTTTGACAGCGTAATGCGCGCTTTGCCGATCGGATGCCGTCTTATTCTTGTAGGCGACTCCGATCAGCTTCCGTCGGTAGGAGCGGGGAATGTGCTCGGAGACCTGATCGACAGCGGCGTGCTGCCCGTGATAAGGCTAAATGAAATCTTCCGCCAGGCTCAGCAGAGTATGATCGTCACCAACGCGCATAAAATTGTAAACGGACAAATGCCGGTGCTGAACAAGACGGACAGAGATTTCTTTTTTCTATATAAGAATAATAAATCCGAGGTCACCGATATTATTACCGAGCTGTGCCAAAAACGCCTTCCTAATGCCTACGGCTATTCGCCTTTTGAAAACATTCAGGTGCTTTGCCCTTCGAAAAAGGGAGAACTCGGCACCGTCGAGCTCAATCACAGGCTGCAGGCGAAGCTCAACCCCAAGAGCGACGATAAGGCGGAGGCTGTGTTCGGCGCAAGAACCTTCCGCGAGGGCGACAAGGTTATGCAGGTAAAAAACAACTACGACATCCGCTGGTTCCGCGAAAACGGTGAAACGGGCGAGGGCGTGTTTAACGGCGACATCGGAATTATTGAAAAAATCGACAGGCGCGGAAAAACCATAAAGATAAACTTCTACGACAAAACCGCTTCACTGAGCTTTGATGCGGCGTCTGATCTGGATTTCGCCTACGCCGTCACGGTTCATAAAAGTCAGGGCAACGAGTTCGACGCGGTAATAATTCCGATGTTCTCGGGACCTCCGCAGCTCTATTACCGCAATTTGCTCTACACTGCCGTAACGCGCGCCAAAAAAACACTGATTTTAGTGGGCACGCCGCAGACCGTTGAGTATATGGTAAACAACAATCGACAGACAAAGCGCTACAGCGCGCTGAGAGAGTTCCTCCTGCGCGACGACAGCCTTTATTAATAACAGAGCCGAAGGCTCTTTGGAATATGGGTGAAAGAATATGAATATTGCAATTGATTTGGGTTCGGACAGAACCAGAGTTTTTGTAGAAAACAAGGGAAAGGTGCTCGATGAAGCGAGCGTGATCACCTACGACGCCGATACCCGAGAAATCTTCGCGGTCGGCGACGAGGCGTATGCAATGATAGGCAAAACTCCGATCGGAATAAGAGCCGCTCATCCAATGGACGGCGGCGCGATCGCCGAATCCGATTTGGTAGAGGATATGGTTGCCATTCTTTTAAAAGAGGTGTGCAATGTCAAGATAGTTAATCCGCGCGTTGTCACCGCGATCCCCTGCGAACTGACCGAGGTCGAGAAGCGAGCGGTCGTAAACGCGGTGAGCTCCTTCGGCGCAAGAAAGGTTTATCTGATTGAAACGCCCAAGGCGGCGGCGCTCGGCTGCGGACTGGATATTACCTCACCGCACGGAGTGTTTATTGCCGACATCGGCAGCGGCACGGCCGACGTCGCCGTGCTCTCTCTCGGAGGGATCTCCGTCGCAAAATGTATAAAGCGCGCAGGCAGCGCGATGGATGAGGAAATCGTGAAATACATCCGCAAGCGCTATAATCTCGTAATCGGCACAAATATGGCAGAAAGCTGCAAAAAGGCGGTAGGCTGCGTAGGAAAGCCCGAGCAGGAGCTGGTTTTCCGCGTGAAGGGCAGAGACGCCGTCAGCGGACTTCCGCGCTATGCCGATGTTACAAACGCCGAGATCAGCGAGGTTATTCAGGAAATCGCCGACGGGATCGTCGGCGCGGTTCGCGACGTGCTTGAGCAGACGCCTCCCGAGCTGATAGGCGATATTTACACCGACGGAATAATCCTGACGGGAGGACTTGCAAAGCTGCAGGGGCTGGCTAAGGAAATAAGTCTTGCGACAAAGCTGAGAGTGCGCGTCCACAAGTACGCGCCCGACTGTGTGATTATGGGCTGCGGAAAGGCGATCGGCTACATCAACTATGCCGACAAGGAGCTTGTTGCGGGTATTTCGCCGCTGTTAACTGCTTATTAAAAAACGGTCGGGCTCAAGAAAAGCCCGACCGAAATCATTGATATTATTTGAGACGATAATTACAGCTTGAAATCTTCCGCAGTAAAGTTTCCGCTGATCGACAACGACGCGGGAACGCGCAGAAGCGGGTCATAGCTGAAGTAGCGGCACTTGCCGTCCTTAATGACCTTTGATTTTTTGCACACGGCCATAATGCCGTTTTCCATTCCCGAGAACTCGCAGCAGCTGCAGTCGGGCTTGATGTTTTTTCCAAAATGCTTGTATTTCATCTCATCACCTCATATAATAATACTATACCATAACAAACTGTTACTTTCAAGTGCAAAACGGAGGATTCTATGGAATTTCATTCAAAGACAATGACGCTCAACAACGCTGACTCGGTTCCGTATTTAACATATAATTCCTTATCGGAAATAAAATTCATTAATCACGCCTTTACAACCCGCTTGGGCGGAGTGTCTGAGGGAGAATTTACTTCTATGAACACCGCGTTCAACCGAAACGACGATCCAAACCGCGTGACCGAGAATTACAAAAGAATCTGCGGCAGCGCAGGCTTTGAATTTGAGAGTCTTGTCGCGTCCGCTCAGGATCACCACACCTATGTGCGCGCCGTCACCTCAAAGGAAAAGGGCATCGGGATCTACAGACCGCGCGACCTCGAGAGCGTGGACGCGCTTATTACAAACGAGCCGGGCGTTACGCTCGTGACCTACTACGCCGACTGCACGCCGCTGTTTTTTGTCGACGTCAAAAACCGCGCGATCGGTCTTGCGCACGCGGGCTGGCGCG
Source organism: uncultured Eubacteriales bacterium (assembly GCA_900317875.1). Classification (GTDB taxonomy): domain Bacteria; phylum Bacillota; class Clostridia; order Oscillospirales; family Acutalibacteraceae; genus Ruminococcoides. The sequence goes on along the minus strand of ONIJ01000006.1, from coordinate 4,614 downwards.
GAACTGTCGGAAGAATAGGGGAGAAGGTGATTGAAAAAATGACCGCCCTCTACGGCACCGATCCCAAGAATGTGACCTGCGCGGTCGGTCCTGCAATTTCCGTGTGCTGCTACGAGGTGGATGAGCCCTGCGCCGCGAATTTTCTGGCGCTCACTGATTTGGATACGGACAAATTCGTCTTTGAAAAGGGCGGCGGAAAATATATGCTCAATCTCCTTGAGGCAAATAAACAAATACTTATGGCAGCGGGAGTGCAGGAGAAAAATATTACCCTCTCGGATTTGTGCACTAACTGCAACAGCGGCCTGCTGTGGAGCCACAGGGCTACAAAGGGGCACAGGGGAACAATGTCCGCGCTTCTATGTATAAGGAAATAGTTGTTTTGATAAGTATGCTTCGGAACCGATTATCGCCGAATAAACCATATATTGTCTTTCCTGACCTCAAATTCCTTTCCGTTCAGGTAATTTAAAATACCGGCGTCGGATGTAAAATTGAATCGGAGCTTATAGCTGTACAGCGCCTGATAGCGAAAGCCCTCGGGCGCTTTTTTTGAGCCGTACTTGCTGTCGCCGACCAGAGGGTGCCCGATAAACGCCATATGCGCGCGTATCTGATGAGTCCTTCCCGTCAGCAGCTCAACCTCCGTGAGCGCGTATTTTCCGTCAAATGAGAGCACGCGGTATTTTGTTTTCATTTCCTTTGAGCCCTCAGTCTGACGTCGGAAAACCTTTACTCTGTTTTGACTTTCGTTTTTTATCATATAGTCGGTGAGCGTCGCCTCATCGGGCTCGGGCTTGCCGTGGAGCAGACAAAGGTAAAACTTTTCAAGCTCGCGGGTTTTCATCTTTTGATTGAGAACCCTGAGACTTTCGGCGTTCTTTGCGGCGATCACAATTCCGCCCGTGTTGCGGTCGATCCTGTTCACCAGAGCGGGCGAGAACGCCTTGTCCTCCTCGGGATCGTATTCGCCCTTCTCATAAAGGTAGTGCTGCACCCGCGCCACCAGCGAGTCGAAGTGATAGCTTTTGTCCTGATGCGCAATCACTCCCGGCTTTTTGTCGATGAGCAGAATATTCTCGTCCTCATAGACGATGTCGAGCTTTGCGGGCGCCTTTAGGAACTCATAGCTCTTTTCGTGCTCCGCCTCAAAAAACTCGTCCCTTATGTAAAAGGTCAGCACGTCGCCTTCGCATAGCTTGTCGGAAATATCGCACTTTTTGCCGTTGAGCTTTACGCACTTTTTTCGGATGTACATATACATCATCGACTTCGGCATAGTGGGGAAGCGTTTCTGCAAAAACTTGTCGAGCCGCTGATTTGCGTCGTTCTTTTTTATTTCAAGCGTTCTCATAGGTTCACCTGCTTTGAAGGGTATGTTACAATCATAATACAAAACCTTGAAAAATTCAAGCACGCTGCCGCTGTGTCTGTATATTATGGTAGAGGGTGATATGATGAAGTGCCATAAACAAAAAATCAAGTCGGCGGTCTGCTTCGGGCTCGGGCTGCTGGTCGCGACGCTTCTGCCGCCCAAATGGACGCTGGTCGCGGCGTCGATCGCGCTCATCGCTGTCAGTATTTGTTGTATTCGGAGGTAATTATGAAAGTTGTACTTATCGACAATCCAAAATTCGTGTCAGGTATTCTCAGAAAGATGTTCGGCATTAAAAAGATAAAGCAGACGGTTTAAATATGAAGTGATTTTAAACAAATTTTTCGGTGATGAGATGTGCATTGTGACAAAAACTTTGCACATCTCATTTTTTTGTTGAGTTTTTTAGCGAATCACGATATAATAAAAATGGTAATTTGTATTGCTAATCAGCGCAATATGTTTAGGAGGTTAATTAACGATGAAAAACACCAAAAAGCTGATAAGCGTTTTGCTTGTTGCAATGCTGCTTATCTCAACCTTAGTCGCAACAGGCACAACAACGGCATCCGCTGCGACAGGTACACTGACGAGCTACTATTCGACCAACCCCGGCGGAAAAGTAGGCGTTCAGAAAACCATTTCAGTAGACGGCTCACTTTCCGACTGGGACAGCTCAATGCTGATCGCTCAGGGTACAGCCAACGACGATCCCCGCGTTTATCGCGAAAATTCAATGCACGAGCTGCCTGTTGACCTGTATGCTCTTTACGCAGCGTATGACGACAGCAACCTGTATCTCATGTGGGAAATGACAAACGTCGGCGATGTTGTATGTCCCGAGCAGGGCTATGTAACCTCTCAGGGCATTCTCTGGCAGACTCAGGAGTTCCCGTTCTTTATCGCGATCGACACAGGCAAAACTTCTGACGCGATCGGAAATCAGGGCCAGCTCCAGACAGGCGGAACCCTCTGGGATTCCGGTATCACCTTCTCCAACAGCTTCAACAGGATCATCTCCATCAACACAAAGGCTCAGAACGGTCCGTTCGTTTACGGCGGCAATTCCTCGGGATTGAATGCTGTTGAAATCTACGACCGCTCCACATCCGGCATCAAGATGAAATACGGCCTTGGTATCCTCAGCGACAAGGTTTACGGCATCGACAAGGGCTACGGCTCCAACAACGGCCGTGTCGTCGGCGATATGTGCAGCGAATCCTCCGCTTGGGTAGATTTTAACACCAAGGGACACAGTTCATCCACAATGGACTTCTTCTATGAAATGTCCATTCCTTATAGCGAGCTCGGTATCACCAAGAACGATGTTACTTCCAACGGCATCGGAGCAATGGTTATTTCCACCTTCGGTCTTTCGGGTATGGATTGTCTGCCTTACGATCTCTGCATGAACGATAACGCTGACCAGCCCGATACAAAATCGCAGGAGATCAACACCTTTGAAAAGAGCGACCAGGACAACGTAACTGTTCCGTTCGCAAGAATCGGCGCTCAGGGCGATACCCCGATCCCTACCACACCCACTACTCCCACACAGCCCACGGATCCCACTGAGCCCGAAGGCGACACTCTCACTGTAAACGCAAAATCCAACTATTTCAACACTTCATCGGTTTCCGACCTCGAGGTTGGCGACACAGTGACCGTTAAATACGATTTAAACTCCAACTTTGGCGTCGCGAGCGCACAGTGGAACCTTTCTTACGACAGCTCAAAGCTCAGACTCAAAACCGACAGCAGCTCGATTTGCCCCGTAGGCGGCGGCACCGTCAACACTTCGGGCAACCCGGTTTACGGCAACTTTACCGACGAAAATCTCGTTGACTTCAACGGAGGCGGAACCTTTGTTCAGGCTGAGTTTGAGGTCCTTGCAAAAGGCAGCACAGACGTAAACCTCACTGTTGAGGAGCTCAACGTTGCTTTCTACGACACAAGCGGAAACTTCAACTGCGCTTCACCCGTTGAGAACGGACAGGTTGTAAACATCAAGGGCAAGACCGGTTTCTCAAACGCTTCGCTCACACCTACCTCAACAACCGTAAAGGGCAGCGACATTGCCGATACCATCAAGGTTACTGCGGATTCCAACTTCTTTGATTCCGCTTCGGCTACCTTTGACAAGGACACCAAACAGGTTACGGTTACATATCAGTTCAAGTCCAACTTCAAGATGGTCAATACTCAGTGGAGCCTGCGCTATGACAAGTCAAAGCTGAGCCTTGACGCAGCCTATATGCCTAAGGTTGCAGGCGCAAACATCACCAAATATGACGATTTGGGCGCTGTAACAGGCAACTTCACAAATCTCAGCAGTATGATCGATTTCAGTTCTCTGTCCGATTTTGCGGTATTCGTATTTGATGTTAAGGGCACAGGCGAAACCACCGTTAACCTCAATGTTTCAGTCCTCGGACTGGGTTACCTCAAGGACGGCGAGGTTCAGGACGGCTATCTTGTAGATAACGGAACCGTGAAGAACCTCAAGGGAGAGACAGGCTTCACCAACCTTTCCTACTCCAAGAAAACTATCGTAGCCGCCAGCGGCAGCTTCCTCCGCGGCGACGTGAATCAGGACGGCAAGGTGAGTGTTGAGGACGCTACCACACTCCAGAGGTATCTCGCCGAGTACATCACCTTATCTCCCGAGCAGATGCTTGCGGCTGACGCCAACAACGACGGCAAGGTAAATATTCGCGACGTATCCGCTATCCAGAGAGCGGTTGCAAAGTACATCACACTCCCCGCATAATAATCAATCACAATGTCGGCTGACCGAAAGGTCAGCCGATTTTTTGTTTATGAGTATATTTTCTCCCGGCTTCTCATATGTATGAACAGAACCCAATAAAAGGAGAGAGAAATATGGAGTTTAATCAGGATAACCGAGCGTTTAGCACGCCGCTCACCGTGCTTGATACGGTTGCCGAACAGCTTGCCGACGTCGATCTGACCCTGCCCGATTATTGTCCGGATATTGAAAAAATCCTAAAATGCACCCTAATCCCAAAAATTCAGTCCAAGACCTTGTCGGGCGGTCAGCTTCAGGTCGACGGCTTCTGCATGGTCAATGTGCTATATGTCGAGAGCGAGGGCAAAACAATACGCTGCTGCGAGCAGAGCATCAGCTTTTCCCAGAGCTTTACCGTCAGAGATTCAGGCGAAAGTCCCGTTGTGCTCACAAAAACCAAGCCCGAATATATCAACTGCAGGGCGCTCAG
>ONIJ01000007.1 GCA_900317875.1 uncultured Eubacteriales bacterium | reverse complement strand
GAAACGTCACGTTTCCAAAGGCGGACTGACCGCCGCGGCACGTTGCTAGTCGGTGTCGAGCTTCAGGACGGCCATAAATGCTTCCTGGGGAACCTCTACGGTGCCGAGCTGACGCATACGCTTTTTGCCTTCCTTCTGCTTTTCAAGCAGCTTTTTCTTCCGCGTGATGTCGCCGCCGTAGCACTTGGCGAGAACGTCCTTTCTCATTGCCTTTACGGTTTCACGGGCGATGATCTTTCCGCCTATGCACGCCTGGATCGGAACCTCGAAGAGCTGGCGCGGGATCTTCTCCTTTAGCTTTTCTGCCATTTTGCGCGCTCTGGGATACGCCTTGTCCTTGTGGATGATGAAGCTGAGCGCGTCGACGACCTCGCCGTTGAGCATAATGTCGAGCTTTACAAGCTCGCTCGGAACATAGCCCTTGAGCTCGTAGTCGAAGCTCGCGTAGCCGCGCGTGCGGCTTTTGAGGGTATCAAAGAAATCATAGATGATCTCGGCGAGGGGGAGGACGTAGTGAAGGTCAACTCTGTCCGCGTCGATGTACTGCATATCGACAAAGGTTCCGCGCCTGTCCTGACACAGATCCATAATATTGCCCACATACTCCTTCGGCGTGTAGATGTGCGCGTCGGTCACGGGCTCCTCGGCCATCTGGATGAGTGAGGGATCGGGATAGTTTGTCGGGTTGTCAATGTTTTCAACCGTGCCGTCGGTGCGGTGGATCTTATAAATTACGCTCGGTGCTGTGGTGATGAGGTCGAGCAGATACTCTCTTTCAAGTCTTTCCTGAATGATTTCCATATGCAGCAGGCCGAGAAATCCGCAGCGGAAGCCGAAGCCGAGCGCAACAGAGGTCTCGGGTTCAAAGGAGAGCGCCGCGTCGTTGAGCTGCAGCTTTTCGAGCGCGTCCTTAAGGTCGCCGTACTTGGCGCCGTCCACGGGATAGATTCCGCAGAACACCATCGGCTGGGCTTCTCTGTAGCCGGGGAGCGGCTCGGCGGCGGGGTTGTTTGCAAGGGTGACCGTGTCGCCGACCTTCGCGTCCGCGAGGGTTTTGATCGAACCGGCGATGTAGCCTACCTCGCCGGCGTAAAGGCCTTCGGTCTTTTCCATATGGGTGGCGTGCATAAGTCCGCACTCGACCACGTTGAACACGCTGCCCGTAGCCATCAGCTTGAACTCGTCGCCCGGGTGGATCTGCCCTTCCTTAAGGCGAACGTAAATAATAACGCCCTTGTAGCTGTCGTAGTAGCTGTCGAAAATCAGAGCGCGCAGAGGAGCGTTCACATCTCCCTCGGGCGCGGGAATGTCGCTGACGATTTTTTCGAGCACCGCGTGAATGTTGATTCCCGCCTTTGCGGAAATTTTGGGAGCGTCCTCGGCGGGGATTCCGATCACGTCCTCGATTTCGGTGATGACTCTGTCGGGATCGGCGCTCGGCAGGTCGATTTTGTTTACGACCGGGACGATTTCGAGTCCGCTGTCCACAGCGAGATAGGTGTTTGCGAGTGTCTGAGCCTCAATGCCCTGCGAGGCGTCGACAACCAGAATAGCGCCTTCGCAAGCCGCGAGAGAGCGCGAAACCTCGTAGTTGAAGTCGACGTGTCCGGGAGTGTCGATGAGGTTGAAAAGGTATTGTTCGCCGTCGTCGGCGTTGTAAACCACGCTGACGGCGCGCGCCTTGATAGTAATGCCGCGCTCGCGCTCAAGCTCCATATCGTCGAGGAGCTGAGCCTCCATATCGCGCGCCGAAACAGAGTTTGTGTGCTCCAGAATACGGTCGGCAAGCGTGCTTTTGCCGTGGTCAATATGCGCGATTATGCTGAAATTCCTGATTTTATCCTGAGGAAACGACATAATTATCCTCCTGTCCGTTAATTCAATACATCGATTATAGCATATCGCGCGGGTTTTAACAAGGTTTTTTAATCGCTTGAATTGTCAACAAATGCGCTGCCGCCGATTTGGCTGATGATAAAGTATTTTCCGATTGGATTGCTGAGAGTTTTTTCAGCTCGGCTTCTGTCGCCCAAGCCGACAAAAAGATTGGCGATCGGCAGTTCGCTGTCGCCTTCGGGCAGGGAGCCGAGAGAGGAGTCGGGAAGCGCGATGTCAGCTTCGGCGTCGCGCGCAAGGTCGGTTTCGCTGTACGGTTCATCGGAAAAAACGTTCATATTCGGTCCCTCGCTTTCGGCTCTGTTTATCATAAAAACGAAGGAGAGTGCAAAAAGGTTTGAAAAAAAGTTTTCAAAAAATTTTGGGGTACAAGCGCAAAAGCGCAGTGTTCGCTGTCGGAACGATCGATGAGGCGTCCCTTGAGGATGTTATTTCGAAGCATAAGACTGAGTCTTTTAAATGTTTCTTATTCTGCTTTTAGTGTTTAAAATTATAGCATATTGTTTTGACGGTTTCAATGAAGGTGTGATTTCTTATGCTGTTTTTCGGGAAAAAGATTTTATCAAAAGGGCGCTGCGGCTTTGGCGGAGAAACAATTCTGCCGAAAAGCAAAGGAGGGCTGTTTG
>ONIJ01000057.1 GCA_900317875.1 uncultured Eubacteriales bacterium | reverse complement strand
GCATCAATTCAATTGCGATCGTCAGCAGCAGCTACCATATTGCGTGGGGTTCGTTGCTGTTTGAGGCTGAATTTATGAAGTACGCTCTGGAAAACAATGTTCCCGAAATTCATGTGGTTTCAAACTGCGCCTACAAGACATCTAACGAAACCTACAAAGAAAGTGAGATACTGCGCTGGGAGACAGGCGGTATGCTGCAGCTGATCGGCAACGATGATCTGGCTATGAAATATTACACAGATGAATATGAAAAACCTGCGCTTTAAAGTGATTTGGAAGCGTGGGACACAATAGACCGAAATAATGTTTTCCGAGGGGAGGAGCAGCTTTGGAGGATTTTATTATAAACAGCAAAAACGATTTGATCTCTGCGGTTTCCCGGCTCGGCTTTTTGCCGTTTTTCTCCAATTCCATCGAGGGCTTTTCGATAGAGGAACACATTTCTCCGGAATGCTGGTACAACAGCAGCGACGGCGCGTGGAGCGCCTGGGAGTGGAAGGGCCCCGTGATACGCGAAACCGGATGCGCCTACGGAAAGTTTTTTGAGAAAAAGGCTTGCTACATCAGCCCCGAATGGTTCCCGGATTTCGCAAATTTCCGCCGTGACGGCTACGATTTTGACGCGCGATATGACGACGGACTGGCAAACTACCGCGACAAAGAGCTCTATGAGCTGCTCGACCAAAACGCTCCCGTGATCTCCAAAAGGCTAAAGCAGCTCGGAAACTACAAAAAAGGCGGCAACAAGGGCTTTGACACGATAATAACACGCCTTCAGTCACAGTGCTACGCTGTGATCAGCGACTTTGTTTATATGAAGGACAGGTTCGGAAATCCATACGGCTGGGGAGTCGCTGAGTATTCCACTCCCGAACGCTTTATGGGCGAAGCCTTTACTCAGGCTGTTTATAACCGCACTCCCGAAGAATCCTTTGAACTGATTTTAAGCCATTTCAAAAAGCTGTTTCCGGACGAGGATGAAAATAAGCTCAGAAAATTTATCGGGCGTTGATACTGTTGATAACATAAAGCGTTAAGTCAGATATTTATTCGGAATATCACCGTTTATTTTTCCTTGAAAAAACCGACAAAATAATATATAATGTAAGTGATCCAAGGTAAATAGGTTAACTGTATAGACAAATACAAAGGAGGATAATATGAAAAGCATATTCAAGATTTTCGCCTGCGCTCTGGCGCTCGGTATGACCGCAGTCGCGGCTTCTTTCCCTGTTGCGGCTGACAGCACCTACATCAAAGGCGACGCAAACGGCGACGGCATTGTAAACATCCACGATATTACCACGATCCAAAGGGTGCTCGCACAGCTTGAAAGCGATCCCAAAGGCGCAATCAAAAGACGCGCGAACGTCGACGGAGGCAGCCTCAGTGTGACTGACGCTACCGCGATTCAGCGTTATCTCGCCGAGTATGAGGACGATTTAAAAATCGGTACTGTCGTCCATTACGATGAATACGAGCTTCCTTTCGTTCCGAATTAACTTACATCAAATATGCTTAAACGGCGGACAAAAATCCGCCGTTTTCCTTTTGTCTAAAACAGCGACAGCAAATGCGAAACAGCCGCGCAGCATAAAAGCCCTGTCGCTGTCGGTACCGCCATTGAGATAAGCGTCCATTTAAGACTGCCTGTTTCTTTTTTTATCGTAAGGCAGGTGGTTGAACACGGAAAGTGCATTACGGTCATTATCATCATACAAACCGCTGTCGAAACTGTCCAGCCGTTCTGCGACAGCAGCGACAAAAGCTGAGGGTAGCTCGTAAAATCCATCAGCGTTCCGCCCGCCGTATACGACATAATTATAATGGGAATCACGGTTTCGTTTGCCGGAAAGCCGAGAATAAACGCCATCACAACAACTCCGTCAAGTCCTATGAAATGCCCGAACGGATCGAGAAAATCCGTGCAGTGCTTCAAAATTGAAGCGTCTCCTACATATATATTGGCGCACAGCCAGATAACCGCTCCCGCAGGCGCTGCGACAACAACGGCTCTGCCTAAAACAAACAGAGTTCTGTCCAAAAACGAGCGCGTCAGAGTTTTGATAAGCTGAGGCTTTCGGTAGGGGGGAAGCTCCAACACAAAGCCCGAGGACGTCTCCTTTGCGAGAAACCTTGACAGCAGCTTTGAAATCAAGAGCGAAACAACAACGCAGAGCGTCAGAATCAGAACAAGCAGCAGCGCGGTTATGGCAGACGACGCGGGCCCGAAGCTCTCCGAGGCAAAAAACATCATTATCAAAGCGATAAGAATGGGGAGCCGACCGTTGCACGGCATAAAATTGTTTGTAAGAACCGCAATAAGCCGCTCTCTGTCACTCTCGATAATTCTGCATCCGGTAACTCCGCAGGCGTTGCAGCCGATTCCCATCATCATACAAAGGCTCTGCTTGCCGTGAGCGCCGCATTTAGAAAACGTTCTGTCTAGATTAAAGGCTATTCGCGGCAGGTATCCCGAATCCTCGATCAGAGTGAACAGAGGAAAGAAAATTGCCATCGGAGGCAGCATAACCGAAACCACCCAGCTAAGCGTAGTGTAAACGCCGTCTATTATAATTCCCGAAAGGAAATTTGAAAGGCGCAGATAATCGCTCAGCCCGTACAATTCGGTTTTTATCCCGTCAAAGGCAGCCGAGAGCAGCCTGCTCGGATAATTAGCTCCTACAGCGGTGATCCAAAACAGAACGGCGCACAAGAGAAGCATCATCGGTATTCCCGTCGTCTTTGAGGTCAAAAGCCTGTCGAGCTTCTTATCGCGTTCAGCCTTTTTGTTGTCGCCGACACGTTTAACGCAGTCTGAGGCGATC
>ONIJ01000041.1 GCA_900317875.1 uncultured Eubacteriales bacterium | reverse complement strand
TTTGTGCAAATGAAACAGAATTGACTAAAAACCCCAGAGCAAGGAGTGCAAAGTTGAGAATTTGCGAAAAAATTTAAAAAATTCCCTCTGAGCACTAGACAAAGAGCGTTATTTGTAGTAAAATTATAACAAAGTTGTAAAGAATATTACAACCACAAGCAATAGTGTTTTAGTTGATTAACATCACAAAATGTTCGATAAATAGTGGCTTTTCCCGTAATTTGTGATATAATTCGCTGTTAATCGGGCGGCCAAATTGTTAAAATTTTGAAACTTTTTTGCTTTATAGAAATATAAAGCGCTTAAAGTGTGTTTTATGAAAGTTTTTATATAGGAAAGGCACAAGGTGCGTAAACATGGCATACGGAACGCAGAATGCTGCTTATGATTTGAGCCTCTTCGACGAAGAGCTTAATTATTCGACTGCGGCTCCCAAGCGACAGGAGCTTGACGAACCGCAGCGTCAGGGCAGAAAAAAGCAGAATAGCCGTAACAAGGTAGTAACGCTTCCCGAGGAGGAGCTCAATAAAATCAGACGCCGCAAGCATAACCCGCTCAAGCTTGCACTCGGCGCAGTCGGCGCGGCGGTTGTCGCTTTTGTTATCGGCATTATTTTAGTTGAACAGGTTCAGCTCACGGAGCTCAATCAGGATATCATCACCGCAAAGCAGGAGCTTGCAGACGCGGACAGCATTAACATTCAGAATAAGATGAAGGTTGAAAGCACGCTTTCAAACGCGGAAATCGAAAGGTACGCAACCGAGGTTCTCGGTTTGTCAAAGGCTTCCAACGCGCAGAAGGAATTCGTTGCGCTGGAATACGGCGATAAGGCGGAGGTTTCCGAAGCGAAGGACGGAAATATTTTCACACAATTTTTTGATACATTATTCAGTCTTTGGTCATAACCTTTATCGATGCCAAATAAATATAAATAAAAGAATGAGAGTTAAGACTGAGTCTTGGCTCTCTTTTGTTTAGGCAGGTGTCTGCACCGCTGCTTTTCTGCCTGAAGTCGTTAAAAGTCACTAATCGGCGCTAATCATAAAATCAAGTTTTATCGTAAAAACAATTGAAAAAAACAAAGAAATCTGGTATAATAAACAGATTGAAACCTACCTATAAGAAGGGAAAGGAGGAGGTCGTTTGAAAGAAGACAAAACGCCTCAGAAAAATGCTCCGGAAAAACCACGGAAGCGCGTTCAGAAGGGCCCTAACCAGCGGCTCAGGCAGCGCTCCGCGATTTTGATTATTGTAATACTTGTGCTGGGCTTCGGCGCGGTGCTCACCCGACTTTCGATACTGACCGTTGTCCAGGGCAACGAGCACAGGAAAAACGCCGTTGAGCAGCAGCTCACCGACATAACCCTGACCGCAAAGCGCGGCACGATTTTCGACGCTAACGGCACGGTGCTCGCCGAAAGCGCCTCGGTATGGCAGGTTGTAATGTCGCCTGTCAACTTCAAAACCGACGAACAGAGAGTCGCCGCGGCAAGAGGGCTCTCCGACATTCTCAAGCTCGATTACGACAACGTGCTGAAAAAGACCGAGAAAAAAAGCTTCTACACCGTAGTTCAGCGAAAAATCGAGGTGGAGGAGCGCGACAAGATCCTGGAGCTTATCAATAAGCTCTCAGAGGAATACCAGTGCGATCAGGTAATATCTCTTCTCGACGACTACAAGCGCTACTACCCCAAAAACGACCTCGCCTCCTGCGTTATCGGATTCGCCGGCGCGGACGAACAGGGACTTGAGGGCGTCGAGTACCAGTACGACGAGTATCTTTCCGGTACACCCGGAAGATTGGTCACCGCGCAGAACGCGCGCGGCACCGATATGCCGTTCTCCTATGAGCAGAACGTTTCCTCAAAGGACGGCAACAACATTTATCTTACAATCGACGAAAAAATCCAGTCTATCTGTGAAAAATATATGGCTCAGGGCGTAGCCGACAACAATGTTCTCAACAAGGGCGTCTGCATCGCTATGGATGTAAACACCGGTGCGGTCAAGGCGATGGTTGTTTCTCCGGGCTACGATCTCAATAAGCCGTATGAGCTTTCCGACACAGAGAAGGCAAAGATCGATTCGCTCCCCGAAAAGGAGCAGTCAAAGGCAGAAGGCGAGGCGCTTTCTGCAAAATGGCGTAACAAGGCGGTTGCCGACACCTATATGCCCGGCTCGGTATTCAAGATGTGCACCGCGGCTATGGCTCTCGAGGAGGGCAAGGTAAACGACAACAGCACCTTCGTGTGCGGCGGCTCGATGGTTGTCGAGGATAAGACGATCCATTGCCACGCGCTCGGCGGCCACGGCGGTCAGACCTTCGTCCAGGCTATATGCAATTCCTGCAACCCCGCCTTTATTCAGATAGGACAGCTCGTGGGGCTCCAGAAGTTCCGCGATTACTACAAGGGCTTCGGCTTCGCCGACAAGTCCGGAATCGACCTCCCCGGCGAGTCCGAGGATATGTTCTGGGGCGAGGGCGAAATGAGCACGGTTGACTTCGCCGTTGCTTCCTTCGGTCAGAACTTCGGTATCACCCCGATCCAGATGATCACCGCCTGCGCGGCGGTCGCAAACGGAGGCTATGTTCTCCAGCCCTATGTTGTTTCAAAAATCACCGACTCAAAGGGCAACGTGGTAAAGAGCGTTGAAAAGAAGGTAAAGCGGCAGGTTATTTCAAAGAAAACCTCCGACAAAATGAATGAGATCCTCGGCTACAACACCGAAACGGCGGGCGCGACTGCGGGTTATGTTTCGGGCTACAGGGTAGCCGGCAAGACGGGTACGTCGGAAAAAATCGGCGTAACGGAAAAGCAGAGTACGTTTGAGGAGGACTACATCGCGTCCTTCTGCGGCTACGCTCCCGCCGACGATCCGCAGATCGCAATGCTCGTGTTCTTCGACACGCCGTCGGGCGAAGCGTATTACGGCTCTCAGGTCAGCTCGCCCGTATTCATAAACATAATGACAGAGGTGCTGCCGTACCTCCAGATCAAGACAAATTACTCCGAGGCCGACCTTAAATATCTCGACTCATCCGCCGGCGACTACACCGGACTTTCTGTTGAGGAAGCGGAGAATAAGGTCAAGCAGGACGGCTTCACCTGCACCGTAAAGGGCTCGGGCTCAAAGGTCATCGACCAGCTCCCCGCGATTTCCTCAAAGGTTTCGGCGGGCGGCAACGTAGTGCTCTACACCGATTCCGAAAGCCGCGCCGAAACGGTGATGGTTCCGAACTTTATCGGCTACACCGCGATAGAGGCCAACAACGTGGCGAGCCAGTACGATCTCAACGCCATCTTCAAGGGCGCTATCAGCGGAGGCGGAACCTGTACCGCGCAGTCGGTCAAGGAGGGCGAGAAGGTATCTCCGGGTACCGTAATAACCCTCACGTTCAGCGCTGCGTCGAGCGAGGGCTTCAACGACTAAAACAATAAGATTATCCATATTGAAAGGACGATAAAAATGGTAGTTTACGGCATTTGGACATTTTGCGCGGCGATAATCGCGTTTATCATCTCGGCAGTTGTCGGAAGATTTTTGATTCCGTATCTGCATAAGCTAAACTTCGGGCAGACCATTCTCGACATCGGTCCCAGTTGGCACAAGGAAAAGCAGGGAACACCCGTGATGGGCGGCATTATGTTCATTGTCGCAATTACCTTTGTCACATTTGTAAGCACCTTTGTTTACATTTTCGCAGGCAACGACCTGTTCGGTCAAAGCCATCCTATCAACGTTAATTCCGAGGCTGTTTACATTTTCGCAGGTCTCGGACTCGCGCTTGCAAACGGAATAATCGGCTTCATCGACGACTTTACAAAGGTTGTAAAGAAGCGCAACCTCGGCCTTACCGCCTGGCAGAAGCTCATTCTCCAGTTTGCCGTTGCAGGCGCATATCTCGCGGCGCTAGCCATCTCGGGCTGCGGAACCTCAATGATCATTCCCTTTGTTGAAAAGCCCGTTGACCTCGGATTCTTCTACTACATCCTCTCCGCGATCGTAATTGTCGGCATCGTAAACGCCGTCAATCTCACCGACGGTGTAGACGGCCTTGACGGCTCGATCACCTTCTTTGTGGCGGTTTCCTTTATGCTGATTTCGAGCACGCTCTTTATGCTCGGCGTGACCGCGTTCAGCGCGGCTGTGGCCGGCGGCTGCCTCGGCTTCCTCGTTTGGAACTTCCATCCCGCAAAGGTGTTTATGGGCGACACCGGCTCGCTCTTCCTCGGAGGCATCGTATGCGCGCTCGCGTTCGCGGTCAAAATGCCTATCCTCCTGCTTCCGCTCGGAATCGTTTACCTCTGCGAAATGTTTTCCGTCATTCTTCAGGTCGGCTACTTCAAGCTCACTCACGGCAAGCGTCTGTTCAAGATGAGCCCCATTCATCACCATTTCGAGATGTCCGGCTGGAGCGAGGTCAAGATCGTCGCGGTGTTCAGCGCGGTAACGGCTCTGTTCGGCCTGGTTTCCTTCCTGCTCGTCACCTTCGGCGTAAGAGGAATGTTTTGATCACTTTTGAACTCTCAATATAGGGGGTGCCGATTTGGCTCCTAAAAAAAAGATGCTGCTGCGCGGCGACGTCAACAGAATTTATGACGACAAGTACCGCGAGGAACAGCAGGCGAAAAAAGAAAAGTTTTTCATACGTCCGACGCGTCAGCGCAAGATGAAGAATGCAAAGTGGTTCTCGGTCGGAATGGGCATCGACCTGCCGTTCTGCCTGATTATCCTCATTCTTTTGATTGTCGGAACCATAATGATGTTTTCCGCGAGCTACGCATTCGCGTACTACTCCGTCGGCGACAGCTACTTTTACCTGAAGCGTCAGATCATTTTCATCCTTATCGGCATTGCGGGTATGGTTGTAATGTCCTTCTTCAACTACAACAAGCTCCACAAGGTGGCGCCTGTTGTTTTGGGCATAGCGTATTTTTCGCTGCTGCTGGTGCTTATTTTGCCATCCGCCGAGGGCGGCGTTAAGCGATGGATCCCTCTGGGAATGTTCAACCTGCAGCCGTCTGAGATCGCAAAATTTGCGATAATTCTGTTTTTCGCTCACTGGGCGAGCAAGTACTACAATAAAATGCAGCTCGTGAAATACAGCGTTCTCCCGGGAGTAGTTGTGTTCGGCACGATCGCGGGACTTCTGCTTCTCGAACCGCACTATTCCGGCATCGTTATCGTCGGAACGCTGACCGTAATTATGCTTTACATCGGAGGTATGAAAACCAAGTATCTCGCCATCGGCGGCATTGCCCTTGTGGGAATCGTGCTCGTGCTCGCTATGACAGGCGGACTGTCCTACGCAATGAGCCGAATGGACGGCTGGGGCCAGGCGCTCACCGCGGAACGCGGCACCGATCTCTGGGATTCAACCTGGCAGACGCGCAACTCGATCTATGCGATCGGCTCGGGCGGGCTTTGGGGACTGGGACTCGGTCAGTCAAGGCAAAAATTCCTTTATCTTCCCGAACCGCAGAACGACTTCATTTTTGCGATAGTTGTCGAGGAAATGGGCCTGATCGGCGCGACGATCATTCTTCTGATTTTTGCCCTGCTCGTGTGGCGCGGTATCACGCTTTCGCTGCGCGCAAAGGATAAATTCGGCAAGCTTCTCGGAATCGGTCTCACCTCGCAAATCGGCGTTCAGGTGGTGCTCAACCTGCTGGTTATCACCGACTGGCTGCCAAACACGGGTATCAGCCTGCCGTTTTTCAGCTACGGCGGCTCCTCGCTGATTATGCTGCTGGCGCAGATGGGCATTGTGCTCTCGATTTCGCGCACGGCTAACATCGAGAAACAATAACGGAGGTCAATATGAAAATTCTTCTTGCAGGCGGCGGCACCGCAGGCCATATAAATCCCGCTCTCGCAATCGCGGGCTACATCAGAGAAAAGCGTCCCGACACCGTTTTTCTGTTCATCGGAAACAAGGACGGAATGGAGCAGAGGCTTGTGCCTCAGGCAGGGTTTGAGATCCGCTCCATCACGATCAGCGGATTTAAACGCAGCTTTTCCCCGAAGAGCGTAGCGGAGAACCTGAAAACCGTAAAGCGCACGTTCAGCTCCTCGGCGGAGGCTAAGAAAATCATCAGGGAGTTTTCTCCTGACATCTGCATCGGAACCGGCGGCTACGTTTCGGGACCTGTTGTCCGCGAGGCGTCAAAGCTGGGAATTCCCTGCATTATCCACGAACAAAACGCCTATCCCGGCGTTACGAATAAAATGCTCGCAAAGCGCGTCAAAAAGGTTATGCTGGCTGTCGAGGCGGCAAAGCCCTATTTCAAGGACGCGAGCATAGTCGTTACGGGCAATCCCGTGCGCGGCGAGATACTCACCGCCGACAAGGAGGCTTCCCGCAAGAAGCTCGGACTCGACCAGCGCCCCGTAATCCTCTCCTTCGGAGGAAGTCTCGGCGCCCAGAAGATCAACGAGTCCGTCGCCGACCTGGTGGCGCGCAGCGGCAAAAACGGCAGGTATCAGCACATTCACGCCTACGGCAAGTTCGGCGGATTTTTCCCCGAGCTGCTCAAAGAAAAAGGCGCCGATCCCGACAACTGCCCTAACCTCGACATCCGTCCCTACATCGACAATATGCCGGAATGTATGGCGGCGGCAGATTTGGTGATCTCCCGCGCAGGCGCGATCACTCTCAGCGAGATCCAGGCTATGGGAAAGCCCGCGATCCTTATTCCGTCTCCGAACGTGGCGGAAAACCATCAGTACCACAACGCAATGGCGCTTGTCAACGCGGGCGCGGCTGAGATAATCGAGGAGAGCGACCTTTCGGGCGAAGCGGTGATCGAAAAAGCCGACTCGATGCTCGAGAGCGAGGAAACCCTCGCAAAATTCAGCGAAAACTCGCGCAAGATGGCGATCACAAACGCCAATGAGCGCATTTACTCAGTGGTTAAGCAGGTGCTCAACCTCGTTTGACGCGGTGCGTATCTTTTGATTTAAAAACGTATTACACTCACAATTCACACGCTCTTTTCATAGAATAAACTATGATTTTAAAGAGGGTGGTTTGTGTGTCAAAACTGATAATTAACGGACAGCGCGCGCTCAGCGGAGCCGCGGAGATACAGGGAGCCAAAAACAGCGCCCTGCCGATTCTCGCGGCAACCGTGCTGACAAAGGGAGAGAGCGTGCTTTTCCGCTGTCCCGACCTCTCCGACGTGGAGGCGTCGCTCGGCATTCTCCGCTATCTCGGCTGCACCGCGCAGCGCAGCGGCGACGCGGTTGTCGTCAAATCAGAGGGGCTGTGCCGTCACGATATTCCCGACGGGCTGATGCGCAAAACGCGAGGCTCGCTGGTGTTTCTCGGCGCGGTGCTCGCCTCGACCGGCAGGGCAAGGCTATGCTTCCCGGGCGGCTGTGAAATCGGACTTCGCCCGATAGATCTGCATTTAAAGGCGCTGCGTCAGCTCGGAGCTGTCGTCAAGGAACGTCACGGCTGCATAGACTGCCGCGCGGTCCACGGTCTCAAGGGCGCGCAGATCGCGCTTCCGTTCCCGAGCGTCGGAGCAACTGAGGACATAATTCTCGCCGCCTGTACTGCGTGCGGAACCACCACCATTACCAACGCCGCGCGCGAGCCCGAAATCCGCGACCTTGCGGATTATCTCAACCGCTGCGGGGCGAAAATATACGGAGCAGGCGAGGGCGAGATCGTTATCGACGGCGTCAAATCGCTGAGCGGCTGCAATCACGCCCTGATCCCCGACAGAATAGTTGCCGCAACGCTGATTTCCTGCGCGGCGATGACAGGCTCCGAAATCACCCTAAAGGGCGTTATTCACAGTCACCTCGGCGCAGTGCTCCCCGTTTTTGAGGACGCGGGCTGTGCATTTAAGGCGGTCGAGAACGAACTGACCGTAAAGGCTCCCGTCAAAAGACTGCGCCCTATGAAAATTGTGCGTACAATGCCGTATCCGGGATTTCCGACCGACGCTCAGGCTCCTCTGCTTGCAGCGTCAACGATAGCCGACGGAACTACGGTGTTTATTGAGAATATATTTGAAAATCGCTTCCGCCACGCCTCAGAGCTGACGCGTATGGGGGCGGATATTAAAACCGAAGGAAAATTCGCGGTCGTGGAGGGCGTTCCCCGACTCTACGGCGCGGCGGTGGAAGCCGTCGATTTGCGCGGAGCCGCGGCGCTGCTCGCCGCAGGCCTGAGCGCCGAGGGGAGAACCGAGCTGAGCGGAGTAAAATACCTTGAGCGCGGCTACGAACGCTTTGAACAGGTGCTCTCATCGCTTGGTGCGGATGTGAAAAAGATTTAGACGTTAAAATCAGGGAGGATTATCTGTTGGACTCCAAGGAAAAAAAACAGCTTGCAAGGCAGCGCAGAGAAGCCGCCAGACAGGCACAGAAGTTCCACAAGGAACAGGGAAAACAGAATAAGCAAAACAAAAAATCCTCAGCAAAGCCTAAGAAAAAGGCCACGGTCAGCAAAATCAAGGAAGCGGTCAACCAGGGCAAGGTTCCAAAGTACGAGAACATCACCCGCGAGGAAAAATTCCGCCGCGAAAGCGAGGAGAAGCTGAGAAACCTCCAGCCGCACGATTTTGAGGACGGCTACTACATCGACGAGTACAGCGAAAAAAAGCGCGCCGAAAAGCGTGCCAAGGAGATCCGCAAGCAGGAAGTCGAGATCATTCACCGAAATAAGAAGCCGATGACCTCCTCTCAGGTGCGCCGCAGGCGTATTCTGATTTCTGCGGGAATTGTCGCGGCGGTTGTTGTGATCGGTGTTATTCTGAGCTTTACGGTGCTTTTTAAAACCAAAAGAATCGACATCGAAGGCGATGAGTATTATTCCCGCGAGCAAATCGAAGCGTTCGGCAATGTCAGCCTGCAGCAGAATATTTTTATCGGAGCGATGAACAGCACCCCGCAGGATATTGTCGACAACCTTCCGTATGTCGAAAGCGCAAAAATCAGTTTTGCAATTCCCGACACAATTACAATAAAAATTAAAAACGCCGAGAGGAAATATGCAATAAAGGACGGCAACAATTACCTTGTCGTCAGCTCAAAGGGCAGGATCCTCGATGACGGAGAAACCTCGATACCCGAAGGTTTGATTGAACTCAAATGCGGTGACATCGACGATAAATCCGTGGGCAGCTACATTAATTTCGGTGACGGCAACGTGTCGAAGGTTCTCGAAACTTTGGCAAAAAGCTTCGAAGATAATGAGGTGAAAAACATTACGAGCATCGACATTTCGGATCTGACCGAAATCGTCGTAAACTACGATAACAGAATTGACATTGTTATCGGTACCTCGGACGATATCGACTACAAAATCAAAACGGCGGTCACCATCATTGATGAAAAGCTCGATCCAAACGGTGTCGGCACGATTACCGGCACGCTCGATGTTTCAACCTGCAACAAGAACCAGACCTCGCGCTACAAGCCCAATCCTACACAGCCGGTCACTATTCCGCCAACCACCGAGGCGAACAGCGCCGACGGCAGCGGCGGCTCCAATGCCTACGACAACGGCGATTACAACGCCTATGACAACGGCGGTTACAATGCCTATGACAACGGCGGTTACAACGCCTATGACAACGGCGATTACAATGTCTACGACAACGGAATCGATAATAACGTCTACGATGACGGCGGTGCAGTTTTCGATGGCGGCGGAGGTTATGATGAAAATGCCTATTCGCCGTATGCAGAGTAGCTGAAAATGACAACTTTGTAACAAAATTTATTTTTGCACAAAAAAATATAGATAAAACCATTGATATTTTTCGGGAAGTGTGCTAAAATATTTTAAAAGTATGTATTATAAGATTACTATGCGTTTTTTATAATAGATTCTCGAAACAACTAAGGAGGAAGTAAAAATGGCTTTTGAACTGGAACTGGAAAATGAGTATATGCCGAAAATTAAGGTAATCGGTGTCGGCGGCGGCGGCGGAAACGCTGTTAACCGCATGGTAGCGATGGAAGTAAAAAACGTGGAATTTATCGCAATCAATACCGATGAGCATGTTTTAAGACTGTCAAGAGCTTCGCAGAAGATTCAGATAGGCGAAAAGCTGACCCGCGGCAAGGGCGCAGGCTCTATGCCCTCGATCGGTCAGAGCGCCGCAGAGGAAAGCAGAGATGAAATTGCGGCTCTGCTCAAGGATACCGATATGGTATTTGTAACTGCCGGTATGGGCGGCGGCACGGGTACAGGCGCTGCTCCCGTTGTTGCAAAAATCGCCAAGGATATGGGTATTCTCACCGTAGGCGTTGTTACAAAGCCTTTTGCCTTTGAGGGCAAGAGAAGAATGACTCAGGCTGAGCAGGGTATTGCGGAGCTGTCTGCCTGCGTTGACTCTCTGATCATTGTTCCCAACGAAAGACTCAAGTATGTTTCCGATACAAGCATCACTCTCCAGAACGCTTTCGCAATTGCCGATGACGTTCTCCGTCAGGGTGTTCAGAGCATTTCCGACCTCATCCTTCTTCCCGGTCTTGTAAACCTCGACTTTGCGGACGTTACCTCCGTAATGAAGGACGCCGGCTACGCTCATATGGGTATGGGCTCTGCTTCCGGCAAGGATAAGGCGACTGTTGCTGCCGATAAGGCTATCTCAAGCCCGCTGCTCGAAACCTCGATCGACGGCGCAAAGGGACTTATCATCAACATCACTGCTTCCTCCGATGTAAGCCTCGACGATATTGACGCGGCTTCCACTATGATCAAGGATAAGGTCAGCGAGGACGCTAACATCATCTGGGGTGCCGTTATCGACGATAAGATGGACGACACAATGAACGTTACCGTTATTGCGACAGGCTTCGGTACTGCGGATACCGCTCCGCTGATTCAGATGCAGCCCGTTGTTGACAACGTGATCGTTGACAGCCCCGAGCCCACAGTTCCCAAAAAACCCAGCCGTGCGGTAAAAGATAAGACCGACGACGAGGACGACACCTTCTATGACATTATGTCAATCTTCAATAAGTAATTTTTAGCGCAGAAAAGCCGGTTCAAATCTCATTTTCGGGATATGAACCGGCGTTTTTATTTGTCGGCAGCAAATGAGTGCCGAGGTCATTCCATTTGCTTCCCGAGGAATGCTGCGGCAGATTGCGCCAGCTTTATTTCGGCGGGCGACGGCAGCTTTACATTCTCGCCGCTGAGCAGAACCACCGCTCCCATCACGTCACCCGACGCGATGATCGGATAAATCACGCCCGCGTTGTGCTCCAGACCTTCAATCGGCTGAACGTTTTCAAGCGTCTGCCCGTCTGCGGCGTAGCTGCGGCGGTTTTCCATAAAGTTTTCCAGAACCGCGCTGATCCGCCTCTCCAAAAACTCCCGCTTTGAGCAGCCTGCCGCCGCGATAACGTGGTCGGTGTCGCAAATCAGCGTCGGCATAGCGCTTATTCTCGCAATTACGTCTGCGTACTGCGAGGCAAAGGCGCTGAGCTCTCCCACAGGCGAATACTTCTTGAAAATAACCTCTCCGTCCGCCGCAGTGTAAATCTCCAGCGGGTCACCGTCACTGATAATATTGACATCATAGACCTTGTCTTTTTGGCATTTTGCCTTCGAGACGAG
>ONIJ01000160.1 GCA_900317875.1 uncultured Eubacteriales bacterium | reverse complement strand
TTTATTCTTGTCACTTAAGTGCGCGAATTGATCGTCGCGCCTATGGAGAAATCGCCTTAACGCAAGCATCGGACTGACGGCGCGTTTTAAAGCGCGGGATTGTCGCGGCTTGTAAAGGGAAAATATGCGCAGTTCATAGCTTGACAACGGTTCCGCTATGATTTATAATATTAACAATTAGAACACGGGAGCTTGTATTACAGGCTGAGAGGAAGGTGCGACCTTCGACCGTTAACCTGATTTGGATAATGCCAACGTAGGGAAGCAAAATGAACTTTGAGAGAGCTGCGTTGCGGCTCTCTTATTTTTTTGGAGGCGAAAAAATGGTACTTATTAACGGAGAACAAACCGTGTCGGACGGTAAAACGGTAAAAAACGTCGTGGACGAGCTGGGCTACAATCCTCTTGCTATAGCCGTTGAGCTCAATGAGGAAATCCTGCCCAAGGCAGAGTATGCCGAAACCGTTCTCAAAGACGGCGACGTGCTCGAAATAGTAAACTTTGTGGGAGGCGGCTGATTTGGTTCCGACAAAGGAAGAAATGCTTGCGGCCTTTGAAAACCGCCACGGAAAAGAGCTTCAACAAAAATTTTCAAATGCGACGGTAGCTGTCTGCGGACTGGGAGGACTCGGCTCGAATATTTCGATAGCGCTCGCCAGGGCGGGAATAGGAAGGCTGATTCTGACGGATTTCGACAGAGTCGACGTTTCAAATCTGCACAGACAGCAGTACAAGGCTTCTCAGGTGGGAATGCTCAAAACCGAAGCCCTTTTTCAAAACCTCAGGGAGATCGCGCCTTATTCGGAGCTTACCGTAAACAACGCCAAAATCACGGCCGAAAACGCGGTTGAGCTTTTGCAAGGAGCGGACATCGTCTGCGAGGCTTTTGACAACGCGCTTGCAAAGGCGGAGCTTGTAAACACCGTGCTCGAGTGTATGCCGGACACGATAGTTGTGGCGGCTTCGGGAATGGCGGGCGCCGGTAGCCCGAACGAAATCAGGACAAAAAGGATTTCAAAACGCTTTTATCTCTGCGGAGATTTCGTCACCGAGGTAAAGGAAGCCGACGGGCTTTTTGCCTCGCGTGTAATGCTCTGCGCGGCGCACCAGGCGCACACGGTCCTGCGCGTCCTCGCAGGAAAGTACAACGTATAATAATTCGGAAAGAAGGATTTTTATGAACAGCGATAAGCTAATAATCGGCGGTCACGAATTTGACTCCAGATTTATTCTCGGCTCGGGAAAATATTCCCTGAACCTCATAAAGGCTGCGGTTGAATACGCCGGCGCCCAGATCATCACCCTTGCGGTTCGCAGGGCAAACACAAAGGACGAGGAGAACATTCTCGACTTCATCCCCGAAAACGTTACTCTGCTGCCGAACACCAGCGGAGCCAGAAACGCCAAGGAGGCCGTCAGAATCGCAAGGCTCGCGCGCGAGCTCGGCTGCGGAAACTTTGTAAAGGTTGAGATTATGCGCGACGCGAAGTATCTGCTGCCCGACAATCAGGAGACCGTTAAGGCGACCGAAATTCTGGCGAACGAGGGCTTTGTTGTAATGCCCTATATGTATCCCGATCTCAACGTGGCGCGCGACCTCGTAAACGCGGGCGCGGCTACGATTATGCCGCTCGCTTCTCCGATCGGCTCGAACAAGGGACTCGCAACAAGAGAATTTATTCAGATTTTGATCGATGAAATCGACCTGCCGATCATCGTCGACGCAGGCATCGGCAGACCTTCGCAGGCGTGCGAGGCAATGGAAATGGGTGCGGCGGCAATTATGGCAAACACCGCACTCGCCACGGCGGGCGACCTTCCTATGATGGCTGCGGCGTTCCGTCAGGCTGTCGAAGCGGGAAGAAAGGCTTATCTTTCGGGACTCGGCAGAGTCCTCACCAGAGGCGCAGCGGCCTCCGACCCGCTTACTGGATTCTTGCATAACTGAGGGTGAAAAAGTGGAAAATCAATTTTTTGTGGACAACGAGCTTCTGTCGCCTGCGGCACTTGAAAAAAAGCACAGGCTCGAAACGGATCCGTCGTTCCGCACAAATCATATGGAGTACCTCGAGGGAATGGAGGTAATCAATTCCGACGTCCGCGACAAGGTGATCTCGCAGATGCGCAGCTATGACGAAACGAAGTACACCGCGAAGGACGTGGCAGCCGCACTCGAGAGCGAAACCTGCTCGATCGAGGGGCTGAAAGCGCTGCTTTCTCCGGCTGCGGAGCCGTTTCTCGAGCAGATGGCGCAGCGCGCGAGACTCGAAACAGGCAAGCACTTCGGCAACACCGTATATCTTTTTACGCCGCTTTATATCGCCAACTACTGCGAAAACTACTGCGTTTACTGCGGCTTTAACTGCTATAATAAAATCAGAAGAATGAAGCTCAGCGCCGAGCAGATCGAGCGCGAAATGAAGGTGATCGCCGACAGCGGAATGGAGGAGATCCTCATTCTGACGGGCGAAAGCAGGGCACAGAGCGACATCGAATACATAGGCGAGGCGTGTAAGCTCGCGCGGAAATATTTCCGTATGGTCGGGCTTGAAATTTACCCCGTCAACACCGACGAGTACCGCTATCTGCACGAGTGCGGCGCGGACTATGTTACGGTTTTCCAGGAAACCTACGACTCCGACAAATACGAAACCCTTCACCTCGCGGGTCACAAGCGCGTATGGCCTTACCGCTTCGACGCTCAGGAGCGCGCGCTTATGGGCGGAATGAGAGGAGTGGCATTCTCGGCGCTGCTCGGACTGTCAGATTTCAGAAAGGACGCGCTCGCCACCGCGCTTCACGCCTACTATCTACAGCGCAAGTACCCGCACGCGGAAATCTCGCTGTCCTGTCCCAGACTCCGCCCGATCATCAACAACGACAAAATCAATCCGCTAGACGTCAGCGAAAGCCGCCTTTGCCAGATCATCTGCGCCTACCGCATTTTCCTGCCCTTCGCGGGGATCACCGTTTCCTCAAGGGAGAGTGCTTCGTTCCGCAACGGAATAGTCAAAATCGCCGCAACCAAGGTTTCGGCGGGCGTTTCAACGGGAATCGGCGACCACGAGAGCAAGTACAGCGGCAAGGAGTCCGACGCGGCTCAGGGTGATGAGCAATTTGAAATAGACGACAGCCGCAGCCTCGAAAAGATGTACACCGACATCAGCGACGAGGGACTGCAGCCCGTTTTGAACGACTATCTCTATGTCTGAGCTGATTTGCGTTACGAACCGCAGGCTTTGCAAAGATGACTTTTTTGAGCGGCTTGAAAAAATCGCAGAGTCACGCCCGAAGGCGATCGTCCTCAGGGAAAAGGACCTGAGTGCCGGGGAGTATTTTGGGCTTGCCCGGCGCGCTCTGAGCGTTTGCGCTCCGAGCAAAACTCCGCTGATAATTCACGGCTTTGCCGATGTCGCTTCCGAGCTCGGCTGCGGCTCGCTCCACCTGCCGCTGCCTAAGCTCAGGGAGCTTTCCGACACGCGCCGCAGAGAGTTTAAAAATCTCGGCACCTCCTGCCATAGCCTTGAGGATGTGCTGGAGGCGCAGCGCCTCGGCTGCACCTGCGTTTTCGCCGGACATATTTTTGAAACCGACTGCAAGCGCGGCTTGAAGGGCAGGGGACTTGGTTTTTTAAAAGAGGTCTGCCGCGCCGCCGAAATTCCCGTGTACGCCATCGGCGGAATCTCGCCCGAAAATTACGGGAGCGTGATTTCAGCGGGAGCTGCGGGAGCCTGCGTTATGAGCGGATTTATGCGCTGTGAAAGTCCGCTCGAATTTATTAAATCATTTTCGGAGTAAAATATGAAATTCAATAAAAATATGCTCCGCCTGTACGCTGTCACCGACCGCGCTTGGGTGGGCAGACAGACTCTCATCGAGCAAATAGCCGACGCTATTGACGGCGGCGTTACTATCGTACAGCTCAGGGAGAAAGACCTCACGGACGATGAGCTTATCCGTGAGGCGGAAAGCGTGCTCGCGCTCTGCCGAAGCAAGGGTGTTCCGCTAATAATCAACGATAACTACGAGGTCGCGCTCAAAATCGGCGCGGACGGCGTACACGTCGGGATCGAGGACGCGCCCGTCGCAAAGATCCGCCGCAGGGCGGGCAGCGGGTTCATTATCGGCGCGACCGCAAAAACCGTTGAGCAGGCAAAAAACGCCGAGAGCGCGGGAGCTGATTACATCGGCGTGGGAGCGGTTTTCCCTTCGCCAACGAAGAAAAACGCCATTCGCATTACAAACGCTCAGCTTGAGGAGATCGTGTCCTCGGTAAACATTCCCGCAGTTGCAATCGGCGGAATAACGCTCGAAAACGCCGATGAGATCAACTGCCGCGGGCTCAGCGGCATAGCGGTTGTCTCGGCGGTTTTCTCGGCAAAAGACATAAAAAAAGCCTCCGCGCTTCTCAGGAAAAAGGCGGACAGGCTCGCAGAATAATAACAAAAAAGCGGCGGATCGGGGGCACCACCTTGCGTCGCTATACAAAAATAATGCGCAAAGGAGAATCAGATGAGAACTGCATTATCAATCGCGGGAAGCGATTCCTGCGGAGGCGCCGGTATTCAGGCAGATATAAAAACGATGACCATGAACGGTGTTTACGCCATGACCGCCATTACGGCGCTGACGGCGCAGAACACAACCGGCGTATTCGGAATTCAGGAGTCGACGCCCGACTTCCTGAAGCAGCAGCTTGACGCGGTGTTCGAGGATATTTTTCCCGACGCGGTCAAAATAGGAATGGTTTCAAGCTCGGAGCTTATCGGCGCAATAGCCGACAGGCTGAGATACTATCTGGCGAAAAACATCGTGGTCGATCCCGTAATGGTTTCAACCAGCGAGGCAAGGCTGATGAAAACCGACGCCGTTGAAACGCTGGAAAAAGAGCTTTTGCCGCTCGCAACCCTTGTCACTCCGAACATTCCGGAGGCTGAGGTCCTGTCGCAGACAGAGATAAAAAGCGAAGGCGATATGGAGAACGCGGCAAGAATAATCAATGAAAAATTCGGCTGTGCGGTTCTGCTCAAGGGCGGACACAGCGTAAACGACTCAAACGACCTTCTCGTGAAAAACGGCGAAGCCCGGTGGTTCAAGGGAAAGCGGATCGACAATCCCAACACCCACGGCACTGGCTGCACTCTGTCGAGCGCGATAGCCGCGAATCTCGCAAAGGGCGAGGAGCTTGAAGCTGCCGTTCAAAAGGCAAAGGACTACATCTCGGGCGCTCTGGGAGCGATGCTCGATCTCGGACGCGGAAGCGGCCCGATGAACCACGCGTTTTGTTTAACTCAAACCGAAGAATAATCAAAATATCTGACTGAAAGGACAATAAAAATGAGAGAATATTCAACACAGATGGAAGCCGCAAAAAAAGGCATAATCACACCCGAAATGAAAGCAGTTGCCGAGAAGGAGTATATGGAGCCCGAAAAGCTCAGAGAGCTTGTGGCTCAGGGCGTAGTCGCCATTCCCTGCAATGTAAGGCACACCTCGATTTCTCCCGAGGGAATCGGTATGGGACTCCGCACCAAAATCAACGTTAACCTTGGCATTTCGGGCGACTGCAAGGACTATTCGGTCGAAATGCAAAAGGTCGATATGGCGATCAAATTCGGCGCTGAAGCGATAATGGATCTGAGCAACTACGGCAAAACAAACACCTTCCGCCGCGAGCTGATCGAAAAATCTCCCGCGATGATCGGAACCGTTCCGATGTACGACGCGATCGGCTATCTTGAAAAGGATCTGCTTGACATCACCGCTCAGGACTTTCTAAGAGTAGTGCGCGCTCACGCCGAGGAGGGCGTGGACTTTATGACTATCCACGCCGGAATCAACCGCAGAGCGGTCGAGGCGTTTATGCGCGACAAGCGCAAAATGAACATCGTTTCGCGCGGCGGCTCTCTGCTGTTTGCGTGGATGATGATGACGGGCAACGAGAACCCCTTCTATGAGTTCTATGACGAGGTGCTTGAAATCCTGCGCGAATTCGACGTTACGATCAGCCTCGGTGACGCTCTGCGCCCCGGCTGTATCGACGACAGCACCGACGCGGGACAGATCAGCGAGCTTATCGAGCTGGGAGCTCTCACCGAGCGCGCCTGGGCAAAGGACGTTCAGGTTATGGTTGAAGGTCCCGGTCATATGGCTATGAATGAAATCGAGGCGAATATGAAGCTGCAAAAGCGCCTTTGCCACAACGCTCCCTTCTATGTGCTCGGGCCGCTCGTGACCGATATAGCGCCCGGCTACGATCACATCACCTCGGCAATCGGCGGAGCGATCGCCGCCGCGAGCGGAGCCGACTTCCTCTGCTACGTAACTCCTGCCGAGCACCTTCGCCTGCCTGACCTCAACGACGTCAAGGAGGGCATAATCGCAAGCCGTATCGCGGCTCACGCGGCGGATATCGCAAAGGGCGTTCCTCATTCACGCGACCGTGACAACGCAATGGCGGAGGCTCGCCATAAGGTCGAATGGGAGGATATGTTCAAGGTAGCGCTCGACCCCGAAAAGGCGAGAGCTTACTTCGAGAGCACTCCGCCCGCAGACCGCCACACCTGCTCGATGTGCGGCAAGATGTGCGCAGTCCGCACGACTAATTTGATTCTCGAGGGCAAGAAGGTAGAGTTCTGCACGGAGCTTTAATATTGTAATTCAAGCTCCGCCAAAAAACAGCTTATTTGTGAGGAACGGTTATGACGGGATATATTGCCGAAATGCGCAAGCTTGTGGGGCACAGAACCCTTATTCAGTGTGCCGCAAGCATTATGTGCGTCGACGAAAAGGGCAGAGTTCTGCTCGGAAAGCGGCTCGACAACAAAAAGTGGGGCTATTCGGGCGGCACCGTCGAAATTGACGAGCACGTTGAGGACTGCGCCAAAAGGGAGCTTTACGAGGAGATGGGACTGATTGCGGAGGAGCTTGAATTTTTCTGCGTCAACTCCGGTCCCGAGGCGCACTATA
>ONIJ01000069.1 GCA_900317875.1 uncultured Eubacteriales bacterium | reverse complement strand
TCTGCTTTTCTGAACAGGCTTCTTTCAATGATAGTAACCTTAGCGCCGTCAACCTCGGAGGGGATAACAACGTTCTTTTCGGTTCCGGTGTACTTTGTAACCTTAAGCTCTTTTTGGCTGAGCCTGTAGAATCCGAAGCTGCCGCTGACAAAGTCGGGTTCGGTGGGCACGATAGTGTAGCCGGGCTTATTGTTCTCGGAGTTTTCGTTGCTGTTGTTCTTTTTGCTTTTCTGGCAGCCGCAGCCTGTAGCTGCCGCGGCGATTGTCACGCAGATTACGCAAGCGAGAATGGCGGTTAAAATTTTTTTCATTTTATTTGGTCTTCCTTTCAATTTATATCGCGGCAGGTTTTCCGTGTCGGTCTTATTTTACCTCAGAGCCTGCTGTGTGATTCAATTGCCTTGGAAAATCACCGCGGTATCTGTTTGTGTCGGAAAAATGCACCGGCAATTCGCATCGGGCGCTGCATTTTGGTAAAACAAAACCCTAATCAGACTTATTATACTATAAAAGCCTTTTGGTTGCAATTATTTTTTATAATAATTTATATTTTTTTTCGACAGAGAAAAATCGCCTTAATTATATATAATATAGTATACGCCGCGTTATTTGCGCACTCGTCCGAAAAAGGCGGCGAAGCGGCGCTTTGGGGAGCGGAAAAAACGGTTACAATTTATAGTGGCCGGGCGCGCACGGCGCACTAAATAGAGGATCGGCGGGATAAAAGTTACAAATATTTACGAAATTGTAATCAATACCGTCAAAATAATTCCGGCGGGGAAAATGTAGTTGAACAAATTGACTGAAAATTCCCTATGATGAAAAAAATAGCTGTAAAGGGGTTGATTTTTTGAAATAACAATGCTATAATTGTTACAAATTTGTTAACAAGTAATTTTTCGTTGTAATGATTCGGTTACAAAATCGCACAACTTGTTTTTAAAAATTGGAGGTAATAGAAATGAACAAGATTAAGAAGCTCGTCGCTGTGGTTCTTTCAACAGCCACAGTCGCAAGCGTCAGCTTGTGCGGCACAAGCATGTCTGCCGGCGCGTCAGGCACAGGCGCAGGTCTTGCCGAGTATGCTCTCAACGCTTACTATGAGGGTTGGAGCTACGTTTGGGGCGGAACAAGCCCCGGCGCTGTTGACTGCTCAGGCTTGATTTGGTCATATTGCGGCGGCGACAGAATGAACATGCTCTCCGACGCTCAGGCGAACGGCAGAGATTGGGGCTACGTAAGCGACGGTATCCCCAGAGTACACGGTCTTGGACTTTCACGTCCCGGTCACGTCGGCGTTTATATCGAAGACGGTATGGAGGTTGACGCAAGAGGCTCCGACTACGGCGTATGCTATCAGGCGATCGGCGAAAACGGTTGGAACAACTGGGATTGCTGGTTCAAGCTCACAGCGGTTGAGTATGTAAACAACGGCTGGGAAAAGTTTAACGGCAACTATTATTACTACGAGAACGGCGAGTACATCGTCGACACCTCGAGAACAATCGACGGCACAACCTACTATTTCGACTCTAAGGGTCACTCAAGTACAACCCCAAACAACTCAAGCTCTTCGAACTCCGCTTCGAGCAGTTCTTCTAGCAGCAAGGCGAATACCTCGAAGCCAACTGTATGGAGTAAGGGTTCAAATGACGACGAAGTCGTAAAGATCCAGACACGTCTTGCCGAGCTCGGCTACTACGACGGTTCTATTGACGGCGATTTCGGCGATTTGACCGACAAGGCGTTCAGAGCCTTCCAGGCGGCCGCAGGCCTTACCGTTGACGGTATCGCAGGCTCCGACAGAGAGGTTCTCTACTCTGCAAACGCTCCTTACGCAAAGAGTGAGGAGAGCGAGAAAACAACAGTAAACACAGAGGAACCCGCACAGGCTCCCGAGCAGACTGAGGCAACTCAGCCTGCAGACGAAGAACCCGCCGCTCCCGCTGAGGAAGCGACAACAGAGTCCGCCGCATTTGTAATGCTGCAGAACGGCGATTTCAGCGACCAGGTCGCTACCGTACAGTCTAAGCTCAGCGAGCTTGGCTACTTCAACCTTGAAGCATCAGGCCTTTACGGCGACTTCACCGCCGAGGCTGTTTCAGGCTTCCAGACCGCTAACGGTCTTGAGGCGACCGGCGTTGTAGACAGCGCTACATACGAGAAGCTCTTCAGCGACGACGCTGTTTCCTACACAGCTCCTACCGAGGCTGTCGAGGAAGAAACTGTTGCAGAGGAGCCCGCGACCGAAGCTGATGCAGAGGAGCCTGCCACTGAGGAGCCTGCCGTTGAGGAGCCTGCCGCTCAGGAGGTTGCCAACGTTGTTGAGCCCGCTCAGGACAACGCTTCGGACAACAACACCGTGAGCAACAGCACTTCAAGTGTTTCCTCACTTGTTACCAACAGCGAGTACGCGGCTTCCGCTTCCAAGTCCGTTGCAAACGCGAACGAGGTTACGGAGCAGGCGCTTGAGAAGTCCGCAAACATCACTCCTTCCGCAAACACCGCGGAGGTCAAGAGAACCGCCAACATCTGGCTCTGGCTTGTACTTGTTGCAGTCATCCTCGGCGTGGTTGCGTTCATCCTTCTCATGCACAGCAGAAAGCACTCCAAGGTAGGCAAGAAGAAGAGAACTTCCACAAAGGCTCAGCTCACTTCTCGCTGGTAATAACTAAAAGACTCGCCCTGCGGAACATCCGCAGGGCGTTTTGTCCTGAACGCAAGGAGAATTTATGAAAAAATCACGGCTTGAAAAGCAGTTTGAATTTATTTTGGAGGCGGACAAGGAAAAGAGCATTCTCCGTCAGACACGACTGTCCGACGGCGAGCATTATGAAAACGACGCCGACCACGCGTGGCATATGGCGCTGATGTGCGTGCTCCTCAGCGAGTACTCCAACGAGAAAATCGACGTTCTAAAAACGATTTCGATGATCCTCATTCACGACATTGTTGAAATCGACGCGGGTGACACCTACGCCTATGACGCTCAGGGTGCCTCATCTCAGCGCGAACGCGAACTCAAGGCGGCGGACAGGCTATACGATATTTTGCCGCCTGATCAGGGCGAGAGGCTCCGCGCTCTGTGGGAGGAGTTTGAGGCGGGACAGACCGCCGAGGCGAAATTTGCAAAGGCTCTCGACAACATCCAGCCCGCTATGCTCAACAGCGCCACCGACGGGATCGAATGGGTGCGCCACGGCGTAAGGCTGAGTCAGGTTTTGAAAAGAAACAAAAACACCGCCGACGGCTCGGCGGTGCTCTGGGATTATTCTTTTAATAATTTTATCCTTCCCAACGTTGAAAAGGGCAGGATCATTGAGGACTAAAGTTTTTTGAATTCAAGCGTTATGCTGTCCTTGTCGGTTGTGAACTGAGTAAGCTTCACTCCCGCCGAGGTCAGCATTTTTTTTGAAGCGATGGTAGCGGCGGTGTCGGCGTATTTGTCGTAAAGGTAGACGACCTCCGCGATTCCCGACTGGATGATCGCCTTTGCGCACTCGTTGCAGGGAAACAGATCAACGTACAGCCGCGAGCCCTTCAGGTTTTTTCCGCGCGCGTTAAGAATCGCGTTGAGCTCGGCGTGGACGACGTAGTTGTATTTGGTATCATCGCCCTCACGCTCCCACGGGTAGTCGTCGTCGGAGCAGCCGTAGGGAAAGCCGTTGTAGCCGGTAGACAAAATAATGTTGTTGGCGTCTACAATGCAGGCTCCGACCTGAGTGTTGGGATCCTTGCTGCGCTTTGCCGCCAGCAGCGACACGCCCATAAAGTACTCGTCCCAGGAAATGTAGTCCTTGCGTTTCATAGTTGACCTCCTTATTTCAGCAGTTTATCTTCCCACTCTGCGGGCTTGAAGCCCGCGAGAACAAATTTCTCAGTCACCAAAATCGGGCGCTTCACGAGCATTCCGTCGGACGCGAGCAGCTCAAGCTGCTCCTCCTCGCTCATCCGAGGGAGCCGGTCCTTCAGTTTCAGCTCGCGGTAAGCCATTCCGCTCGTGTTGAAAAAGCGCTTCAGCGGAAGTCCGCTGAGCTCTCGCCAATCCCTGATCTCCTCAAGGGAAGGGTTTTCCTCCTTGATATTTCTTTCCGAATAATCTATTCCGTTGCTGTCGAGCCATTTTTTTGCTTTTTGGCAGGTTGAGCATTTGGGGTAGCAGATAAAAAACATAAGCGCCTCCGAAATGTGTTTTAATACTATCAATATACCACATAAAAACAAAAAAACAAAGCCCCTTTCGGAATAAAGTGTTGAAATCATAAATATTTTTTGCGAGAAAATATTGATTTTTAAATCTAATTGGTGTATCATTTTGTAATGAAATATATTCGCGGGAGATTTTGTCCAAATCTCCCGTATGTCTTTATTTAATGGGAGAGCAATATGAAAATAGTCATTGTTGGTTGCGGAAAGGTCGGCACCTCGATCGCGCGCGAGCTTAACTCGGAGGGCCACGAGATCTCTGTTGTAGACATCAGCCGCGCGGCGGTAAACAGGCTGTCTGAGTCGCTCGACGTTTTGGGAATCGAAGGCAACGGCGCGACATTTGAGGCGCTTTCCGAGGCGGGAGCCGAGACCGCTGATCTGGTTATCGCGGCAACGGCGCGCGACGAGGTCAATCTCTACACCTGCCTTATGGCGCGTTCCGCCGGCGTACCGCACACGATCGCCCGTGTCCGCAGTCCAGAATACACCGATGACCTGTATAGGGTTAAGGATCAGCTCCGCCTGTCGATGTCGATAAATCCCGAGCTTACCGAGGCAATTGAGATCAGCCGTCTGCTCCGCTTTTCGGGCGCGCTGGAAATCGACAGTTTTGCAAAGGGCGCGGTTGAGCTCATCAAGGTTCTCGTCCCGAAGGATTCGGCGGTCAACGGCAAAAAAATCAGCCAGATCGACACGCTCAGGGGCAGGGTGCGCATTTGTACGGTCGAGCACGACAATCAGGTCTACATCGCGAACGGCGAAACCGTTATCTACGGCGGCGACAAGGTTTCGATCGTAGCCAAGCCCGAAATTGCGGCGAAGTTCTTCAAAAAGTCAAACGTAAACATCGGCAAGAGCCGGGACGTGATTTTGCTCGGCGGCGGAAAGGTTTCGTTCTATCTCGCCCAAAGGCTGATAAAATCGGGCACCAACGTAAAAATTATCGAGCGAAATGAGGCGCGCTGTCAGGAGCTCGCCAACGCGCTCCACGATGCGATTATCATTCACGGCGACTGTATGGATCAGGATCTGCTGCTCAGCGAGGGTATCGAGCGAGCCGACGGCGTTGCTGCGCTGATGGACTACGACGAGGAAAATATTCTGATTTCGCTGTACATCAAGAGCGTTTCAAAGGCGAAGATAATCACCAAAATCAACAACGAGTCCTTTGACTCCATAATCAATAATCTCGGGCTTGAATGCGTGATCAACCCGAAAACCCTCACCGGTGAGTATATCGCGAGATACATCCGCGCAATGCAGAATTCGATGGGCAGTAACGTTGAAACCCTTTACAGGCTCAACGAGGACAGGGTAGAGGCTCTCGAATTCCGCGTTAAGGAAAAATCACAGACCACCAAGGCTCCGCTGTCACAGCTCTCGCTCAAGAACGATTTGCAGGTTATCTGCATTTCGAGAGGCGCAAAAATCATCCTTCCGCAGGGCGACGACTCAATCCAGCCCGGAGACTCCGTTGTTGTAATCACCAAGCACAAGGGACTCAAGGACCTTGATGATATTTTAAGGCGATGAGGTCGGGCTATGAATAAAAGAATTATTGTCTATATTCTCGGCTGGGTGCTTATCGTCGAGGGCGCGGCTATGCAGGCGTGCACAATCACCTCAATGATCTACCGCGAGCACGAGGGTATCTACTTTTTCCTTACGGGCCTTGTCGCTGCCACGGCAGGCGTGCTCGCCGTCAAGGTAAAAAAACCGAAAAATATGGTTCTCTATCAGAAGGCTGGCTTTGCCGCTACCGGACTTAGCTGGATTTTGATGTCGCTCGTCGCGGCGCTGCCGTTCTTCCTTAGCGGCGAAATACCCGACTATCTTGACGCTTTTTTCGAGTCTGCCTCGGGCTTTACCACCACGGGAGCCACGATTTTAAAGGACGTTGAGGCGCTCAGCCACGGAATGCTCCTGTGGCGAAGCGTTATGGTATGGCTGGGCGGAATGGGCGTAATCGTGTTCCTGCTCGCCCTGATACCGAAGCTCGGCGGTCAGCAGAACATCTTTTTGATGAAGGCGGAAAGCCCCGGCCCGATCATCGGCAAGGCTGTTCCGAAAATGCGCAACTACGCCGCGCTGCTCTACGGGATTTACATCGGGCTTACAACGCTCGAAATCATTCTGCTGCTCTGCGGCGGAATGGGCTTCTTCGACGCTGTCAACACCTCGTTCTCAAACGCGGGCACCGGCGGCTTCGGAATCCACAACGACAATATGGCGGCTTATCACTCGCGGTATCTGCAGACGGTGATCGCCGTGTTCATGATGCTTTTCGGCATCAACTTCTCGTTTTATATCCTCCTCATCGCCCGCAAGTTCAAGCAGGCGTTCAAAATGGAGGAGCTGTACTTCTATCTCGGTTTCATCGCGGTTTCCACGGTGATCATCGGCATCAATATTATGCCGCTTTACAACAATGATCCGGGAGACTCCTTCCATCAGAGCTTCTTCTACGTTTCGTCTATCATCACCACCACGGGCTTCGGCATCGGCGACGTCAACCACTGGCCGATGCTTTCAAAGGCGATCATTCTGGTCATCACCTTCACGGGTGCCATGGCGGGCAGTACCGGCGGCGGATTTAAGATTTCCAGAATAATCATCCTCGCCAAGGAGGTAAAGAAGGAGCTTTCAATGCTCATTCACCCTCGAAATGTCAGGACGATAAAAATGGACGGCAAGTCGATTGACCACAACGTCACCCGCAACACCTCGGTTTATCTGGTCGTTTACCTTGCAGTATTTGTCGGAAGCTGCCTGCTCATCGCGATTGAGGGCAGGGATATGCAGACAACCTTCACATCGGTCGCCGCTACTCTCAACAACACCGGACCGGGCTTCGGCGCGGTAGGTCCTGTCGGCAACTATGCTGACTTCTCGGTGTTCTCAAAGCTGGTGCTCACTTTCGATATGATAGCCGGCAGACTCGAACTCTTCCCGATCATTCTGCTGATGACGCCCGCCGCATGGAAAAAAAGCTGATCAAAAGAAAAAAGGGCGCGCTGTTTGCGCGCCTTGAATTTTTAGGTGAATTTATGAAACGAAAATTACTTTCGCTTACGCTTGCGATTTTGATGACATTTTTGATTGCCGCCTGCGACAAGCCTCAGGAAAAGCACTCCGAAAGTTTTGAGGCGATGGACACATATATGCAGCTCACCGTCTACGGCGACAAGGCCGCGGTGCAAAAAATCCGCGACAGAGTGTGCGAGCTCGATAAGCTGCTCTCATCAACCGATCCCGACAGCGACATATACGCTCTGAATAAAAACGGCTCCGCCACGGTGGACGAGTCGACCGCGGAGGCGCTGATAAAATCGGTGCAGCTTAGCCGCAGCACCGGCGGCGCGCTCGACATTACGGTTTATCCGATCGTCGAGGAGTGGGGCTTTATCAATAAGGACTACAAAATCCCCGATTCCGCTGCGCTCTCCAAGCTGCTTGAAACAGTTGACAGCTCGGCGATCGGGATAAAGAACACAAGCGTCGTTCTGAATAAAGGCGGCAAGGTCGGGCTGGGCGCAGTCGCAAAGGGCTTCGCCGCCGACGAAGCGATCGATATTCTCGAGGACTCCGATTCAAAGGGCGCGATACTCAACCTGGGCGGCACGGTTGTCGCCTACGGATCCAAGAACGGCGATTCCTGGAAAATCGGAATAGCCGATCCCGAAAACAGCGCGGATTATATGGGCTATTTCACCTGCAAGGACAAGGTTATCGCAACCTCGGGCAGCTATGAGAGGTACTTCAAAGGCGAGGACGGCAAAACCTACAGCCACATCATCGATCCCAAAACGGGAAGGCCGGTCGACAACGGCATACGCTCGGTAACGATCATCTGCGACAGCGGCTTCCGCGCCGACGGACTCTCGACAGCCCTGTTTGTAATGGGCAGGGAAAAGGCGGAGGAATACCACCGCCTGCACAATAATTTCGATTATGTGATCCTCACCGACGACAACAAGGCATACGTGACAAAGGGCTCTGAGAAGAGCTTCTCCGTCGCAAAGGGACATGACTATGCGGTGAAGGTGGTTGAATAAGGCAAAACGGAGGGAAACAGCTTGACAAAGGTCATAACAAAAATTGCGGATATCTTCACCTTTGTGCTCCTTACGGGCGCACTGCTGGTGAATATTCTTAAGTTCAGCGAATACTTTCTCGGCGGCTCCAAAAAGTGGTTCGCCGTCGCGGCGCTCGCCGCGGCTGTCTTTGCGTTCTATGCTCTGGGAGGCAGCATTTTTGCGGCGATAAAGAAGGTTTTCTCCTTCGTGAAAAAGCTATCGGTCGTGCAGATGGCGGTTATCCTGTTCGCGTTTATTCTCGCGAGCAAGGTCTTTCTGGTGTTCCTGCTCGACAATAATTTCACCAACCACACCGATATGCGGCACTACTACAGCTTTGCCACCCAGATTGCGGACAGCGGAAAAATCACCGAGGAGACGCTCTACGCCTCGCTTTACGGCTACAGCGTCGTCTACGGCTGGTTCCTCGCTCCCATAGCGAAGGTTTTCGGCAGCGACACCAAGGTTTTCACCGTTTTTCTGTCGGTGCTCTTCGCCGTCACCTCGGTGCTTCTCTTTGATATCGCGAGAAAATACATCGGCAAAAACAAAGCGTTTTTCGGCGTGTTCCTCTACAATATCCTGCCTGTCGGACTGTTCCAGACTCAGGTGCTCATTCACGAAACCGCGCTGCTGTTCTTCTATGTGCTGTCCTTCCGGATTTTCCTCAAGGCGCTCGGAACGGAAGCTCCGCTCCCGAAAAGAATCGGTCTGCTCGTCCTTTCGGCGCTGATTATCGCCTTCGGTTCGCAGATCAACATCGGCGGCGCAGTTGTGATCATCTCATTTCTGATTTACGCGCTCGCGGACGCGGCAAAGAACCGCCTCACACTCAAAAAGCTGCTCAACGTCGCGGTGTGCGCGGTCTGCTTCGCGCTTTGCTTCGTCATCGTTTCGCTGTCCTGCATGGCGCTCGTGAAGAATACTGTTCAGGTTCCCGAGAGCGAGAAGGCGCTTGTTGAGCGCAGCGTAAACAACCGCGTTTCAATGGCTTGGGTGACGTATCTCGGAATGAACTACGAGACAGGCGGCGTGTGGAACGAGGAGGACGCTAAAACCTACGACCACTATTTCCAAATTGAGGACTCAAAGCAGGCAAAGGACTACCAGAACGCCCTTGTCGAGGAGCGAATGAAAAGCTACACCGACAATCCCATGCTCGTTCCCAAGCTGATGTGGCACAAGTATTTCGAGATGTGGAGCGTGCCGTTTTTGGGGATCGTCTACGGAAAGGGCGGCAATCATATCAACGACGTCCTGCTCTACGCCGGCAACCGCGCGATTTACAAGGGGATCCTCGCGCTGTGCTACCTGAGCAACATCCTGATTTACAGCGCTTTCCTGTTCTCATATTTCCGTAAAAGAAAAAAAGAGTTACCCGTTCAGGTAACTCCCGAGCTGCAGTTCAAGCTGCTTTTTGTCGGAATCGTGCTTGCGTTGATTCTGTTTGAGATAGTCAACAAGTATGTCAGCCATCTGCACTTTGTGCTTTTCATGCTCGCGCTCTTCCGCGCCGAGGACTTCATCGAAAGCTCGCGCGGCTTCGGCGCAAGGCTGAAGAGAAAATAAAATCACTTCAAATCCCAGTCGGGAATATAATCCTCCGTCGCGGACGACAAATCCTGCGTAAAGCCGTCGAGCTCCAGCTCGAACAGGACGCGCTTTACCTTGTCGTACTCACGGGGGGTTATTTTTCTTCCGAGCTTCGGATCGGTTTTTGCCTCGCCGCAGGGGACGTACTGACACATCAGGCTGACGAGGATCTGGTCTCCGAAGTACCGCTTCAGCAGCCTGAGCGCCTCAATACTGTTGCGCGTGTGCGCCGGGAGGATAAGGTGCCGCACGATCACGCCTTTTTTCATCAGTCCGTCGGCGTCAAATTCAGGCGTGCCCACCTGAAAAATCATCTCCTTTATCGCGGCGAGCGCGGTTGCGGAGTAGTCGGGCGCGTGCGACAGCTTTTTTGCTAGGGAGTCGTCCGCGTATTTGAAATCGGGCAGGTAGATATCGACAAGCCCGTCGAGCATACTCAGAGTTTTGGGCGCCGTGTAGCCGCTGCAGTTGTATACGATCGGCAGCTTCGGACGGTAGATTTCAAGACTTTTTACGACCGCCTCAACAAAGTGGTC
Source organism: uncultured Eubacteriales bacterium (assembly GCA_900317875.1). Taxonomy (GTDB): domain Bacteria; phylum Bacillota; class Clostridia; order Oscillospirales; family Acutalibacteraceae; genus Ruminococcoides. The sequence continues at coordinate 15,932 of ONIJ01000069.1, read as the reverse complement.
GGCGGTAACCAGATTGATGTTGTGAACGCCGCTCTGTTCGAGCATTCTGTATCCCTCCGCGAGCTGCTCGGGCGTCAGTGCCGTGCCCTTGCCCGTCAGCGAAATCTCGTGGTTCTGACAGAATTTACACTTCATTGTGCAGCCCGAAAAGAATACCGTGCCGCTTCCGTTTGTTCCGCTTATGCAGGGCTCCTCGCCGTAGTGCGGCGCGATCCGCGCCACCACCGGCAAAGTCCCCATTTGACAAAATCCGCTTCCGCTGTGCTCGGTGCGCACAGCCGAGCATTTTCTCGGACATAAATTACAAATCATATTTCTCACCGAATTGATTATATCATATTTTTACGGTTTTTCAAACCGTAAAATCGGTGAGATAGTCCTCGATTATGTCGTCAAAGTGGCACGGCTCGATTTCAAGCCCGTTGAGCAGCGCCGCCAGCTTTTCCATCTCGGCTCTGCTCTCGGAAAGACAGGGCGCGCTCGCCCGTATTTTTCCGTTTATGCGCACAGCAATGCCAAATTCGGCAATCTCAGCCGAATCCTCCTCAATAATTATGTACTTTAACATACCCCATATACCAGCCAATGTGAAGTTTTACCACTGTTATATAATATCACCTTTTTAAGCGATAGTCAATATTCTTTTAAAGATTTATTAAAATTTATAAAAGTATTTGAATTACGCATTTTGTTAGTGTATAATAGCATTACAGCCGCGCGTCGGCTGCTCCGCGCTTACGTTGAGCGCGGAAATCGGACTTTCCGATTGAAAAAATAAGCGCAGGCCTCAACAGAGTTCCGTGTCTGTCTGTGAAGGGTAAGCGCAAAAGGAGGGTTCTTATGATCAACGTTGAGAACCTAAGAAAAGAGTTTAAAAAAACCGTAAAGGAGCCGGGACTGCGCGGAAGCGTAAAATCTCTCTTTCACCCCAAGAAGGAAACTGTCGTGGCGGTCAACGACATCAGCTTCAATGTTCCGAAGGGTGAAATCCTCGGCTTCATCGGACCGAACGGCGCGGGCAAAAGCACCGTAATAAAAATGCTTACGGGCATTCTGACGCCCACCTCGGGCAAATGCACGATAAACGGCAAAAACCCGCGCGAAAACCGCAAAAGCTATGTAAAGGAAATCGGAGTTGTGTTCGGCCAGCGCACCCAGCTCTGGTGGGATCTGCCTCTGCGCGAAACCTACACCGTGCTCAAGGAAATGTACGAGGTGCCCGACGACCGCTTCAAAAAGCGAATGGCTTTCCTGAACGAGGTGCTTAATCTTGAGGACTTCATCTCAAGCCCTGTCCGCACACTCTCACTCGGACAGCGTATGCGCGCCGACATTGCCGCCTCGCTGCTCCACAGTCCGAAGGTGCTCTTTCTCGACGAGCCGACGATCGGACTCGACGTGGTGGTCAAGGACAACATCCGCCGCGCGATCGAGGACATCAACAGGCAGGAGCAGACTACCGTTATTCTCACAACTCACGATCTGGCGGACATCGAGCAGCTAAGCAAGCGGATCGTAATGATCGACAAGGGGCGCAACGTGTTTGACGGAGCAATAGCCGATTTAAAGGCGAAATACGGCCAGATCCGCGAAATGAAATTCGAGACCGACGCCGCTGATCCAGAGCGCGCCCTCAGCTATCTGAGCCACTTCTCGATTTCCGCGGAGGACTGCGTTGTGGAAACGGAGGGCAAGTCGGTAAAGGTTCGCTTCAACAGCGCCGCCGTGCCTGTTTCGGATATGCTGGCCTACACGCTGGAGCGCGTGAGCGTCAGCGACATCGCGGTAAAGGACGCCGACATTGAGGAAATCATCCGCCGACTCTACAGTCAGGGGGTGAGCGGGTGAGAAGAAAGCTGAAAATTTACACTCCGTTCATCGGCGCGGGTATGCAGGAGGTCGCCACCTACCGCATCAACTGGATTTTCTATATGCTCGGCAACGTAATGGTGTGCGTGGTGTCCTATTTTATCTGGAACGCGGTTTACGTCTCGGGCGGAGGCGGAGCGATCAACGGCTTCACAATGGAGGAGATGATCGTATACATAGTTCTGATGTTCCTCTCGAACACAATGATAGCCAGCGATGTCAGCTATGTTGTGGGCGAGGAGGTGCGCGACGGCGCCATAGCGATGCGTATGCTCAAGCCCGTCAGCTACAACGCCACCTTCCTCTTTCAGGAAATCGGAAACAAGCTCTTCACCGAGTTTGTGATCGCTGTGCCGCTGATTGTAGCGGTTGAGGCGGTGAGGGCTTCTTTCAGCGGAGAGATCCAATTCAGCATACTGCGCTTTCTGCTGTTTCTGCTCAGCGTAATGATGGCTTATTTCATCAACTTTTTCCTTAACATTAGCTTTGGTTTCATCGCCTTCGTCACAAAAAACCTCTGGGGCGTCAACACGGTAAAGAACTGCATCGTCGGCTTTTTATCCGGCACGATCGTCCCGCTCAGCTTTTTGCCCGAGGGATTGGAAAGGGCTTTTCTGATGCTTCCGTTCGCCTCGCTCAACTATACGCCCGTTATGATTTATATGGGAAAGTACAGCGGGCTCACGCTCGTGTATTATCTCTGCCTGCAGCTTTTCTGGGCAGCCGCTTTCTGGGTGCTTTCAAAGCTGCTCTGGAAGTTCTTTTCCCGCCGTCTTTGCGTTCAGGGGGGATAGTATGAGAAAAATCGGAAGAATGTTAAAAATGCACCGCATTTTTGTGGCGCAGGAGCTAAAGCGAATGATGGAGTACAAGGGCGATTTCATCATCGGCATAGTTGGATTTTTGCTTTGTCAGGTTTCAAACCTGCTGCTCATTTGGGTTATTTTCAGTCAGATACCCACCCTTATGGGCTGGAGTGCCGCCGAGGTTGTGTTCGTCTACGGCTTTTCGCTCATTCCTAAGGGACTCGACCACCTGCTGTTTGACAACCTCTGGGCGATAGGTCACTACATCGTCCGCAAAGGGGAGTTTGACAAGTATCTCACGCGCCCGGTAAACACGCTTTTTCACGTTATGGTCGAAAAGTTTCAGATCGAGGCGTTCGGCGAGCTCATTGTCGGAGTGGCGCTCATTTCGGCAACGGTGCCGCAGCTCAACGTTGAGTGGAGCTTCTGGAGAGTGGCGCTCGGCCTTTTGATAATCCCGTTCGCTGCACTGATATATACGGGAATCAAAACAACAACCGCCTCTGTCGCGTTCTGGAGCAAGCGCAGCGGCAACATCATCTATATGTTCTATATGGTTAACGATTTCGCGAAATATCCCATAACCATTTACAACCGCGTTGTGCGCGACATAATCACATATTTCATTCCCTTTGCGCTCACTGCTTACTATCCCGCGGTGTTCATACTTCGCGGTGAAAACCCGATTTTCTGCATAGGAGCGCCGGTTCTGGCTGCGGCTGTGCTTATGAGTCTGGGCGTGATCGTGTGGCACAGGGGAATAAGAGCCTACGAATCCGCGGGTTCATAGCATCACAGGGCTGAGGCGGTTTTCTGCCTCGGCTTTTTTGCACCGTTTTGAACCGACGGTGATGATTTTGGGATTATGTTTGGTTTATTTTTTGCAAAGTGCAATTTGTTAATATATGTGACATTATTTATACATAATCCACAAAAACGAGGTTTAAACTTTGTATTATGCAATGAGCAATAATTATTTTATAGAAATATATTGCTGTGCAAGTTTGATAAAATATAATTATCATATTATGTGAAATTATGAAAATCTATACACAGGAGTGATAGTATGGAATTCAAAAAGTCGTTATCGTTGCTGATTTCTGCGGTAATGGTTATGGGCACGGCTGTAATTGCAACCGACGCTGCCGTCGTGGACAGCGATCCCGTTGGCTATTCGAACCAGAGTTATCTTGAAACAGAAGCGAAAGCGGCGTCGAGCACCAATGATTTCGGCGCGACCTATTCGGCTGCGTCCACCACATGGAAGACTTGGTCTCCTGCGGCGACTTCGGTTAAGGTAAAACTGTATCGTACAGGCTCCGACACCGAGACCGGCGCGGCTGTTATCGGCGAATATCCCATGACAAAGAACAGCGCGGGAATCTGGTCGACGACGCTTCAGGGCGATTACAAGAACGTGTTCTACACCTATCTTGTCACCGTCAACGGCAGCACAAACGAAACACAGGACGTTTATTCAAAGGCAGTCGGTGTTAACGGCGAACGCTCGATGGTAGTCGATCTCGACTCCACCGATCCCGAAGGCTGGAGCTCCGACAAACACGTTTTCCAGGACTATGCAACAGAGTCTGTTGTATGGGAGGTTCACGTTCGTGACTTCTCAATCGCGGCCAACTCGGGCGTAAGCCAGGAAAACAAAGGTAAGTACCTCGCCTTCACAGAGGGCGGCACTACTCTCAACGGCACAGCGGGCGAGATGTCGACCTGCGTTGACTATCTTGTAGAAAAAGGCGTAAACACTGTTCAGCTTCAGCCCGTTTACGACTTCGGCTCGGTAAGAGAGGATCTTCCTTCCTCCTCCACCAACCGCAACTGGGGCTACGACCCCGTAAACTACAACGTTCCCGAGGGCAGCTACTCAACTAACCCCTATGACGGCAACACCAGAATCACCGAGTTCAAGCAGATGGTTCAGGCTCTTCACGACAGAGGCATCACCGTTGTAATGGACGTTGTATACAACCACACTTATGTATCCGACGGCTCCTGCTTCAGCAAGACCGTTCCCGGTTACTACTACAGAATGACCTCGTCATCCTCCTATTCCAACGGCTCGGGTTGCGGCAACGAAACTGCTTCCGATAAGGAAATGTTCCGCAAGTTTATGATCGACTCGTGCAAATACTGGGCTGAAGAGTACCATATCGACGGCTTCCGTTTCGACCTTATGGCTCTGCACGATGTTACCACCATGAACAACATTCGCTCCGCGCTTGACGGACTGTACAGCGACAGCTCAGGAAAGAATATCCTTATGTACGGCGAACCCTGGTCCGGCGGCTCCTCTCAGTGCCCCACACCCTGCACTCAGTCCAGAGCTTCTTCTCTGAGTGACCGCGTAGGTATGTTCAACGACACCTACCGCGACGCCATCAAGGGCAGCACCGACGGTGCAGACGGCAACTTCATCCAGGGCAGCGAAACCGACACCGCCAAGATCGTAAACGGCGTTAAGGGCAAGAACTTCGCGGCAAAGGCTCCTTCTCAGACGATCGCCTATGCCGACGCTCATGATAACCTCATCCTTTGGGATAAGCTGACAAAGTCCAACGGCTCCACAAACTACACAGGCACCGGCGCCAACATCCAGAACCAGGCTATCGGCGCTATGACGCTGCTTATGACCTCAAAGGGAATTCCGTTTATGACAGCGGGTTCCGAAATGGGACGCACCAAGAAGGGCGACGCAAACAGCTATAAGTCCAGCGACGATATTAACCAGATCGACTGGTCAAGAGCAAAGTCTATGCCCGCGCTTCCGCAGTGGTACAAGACAATGATGGCGGTCAGAAGCAATCTGACGGTTATGAGCAACAACTCGTTCCCGTCCACATCGCAGCTCACATGGCCTTCAAGCACCGGCCACGTTGTAGGCTACACCTATCACAACTCGACATCCGGCGAGTGGAACAAGGTCTGCGTGCTCTACAACAATGACACAACCGCATACACGATCTCCAACCTCGGCGCTTCCACCTGGACAGTAGTGGCGAACAGCGTATCCGGCAGCTCCATCAACAAGACAGGCGCTGACATCGCCGGTATCGCAACTCTGAACTCAAGCTCCGTTTCCGTTCCCGCAAAGGGCACGATCGTTCTCATCAACGGTCTGAGCAACAAGACAGTCACCGATTCCTTCGGCACACTCGTTGTTAAGCACGTGACCGAGAGCGGCACAGTATTAAAGACTCAGAACGCAAAATATCGCGCAGGCAGCACATACCGCGCGCTTCCCGACAGCACGATCCTGTTCAGCCGCACACTTAAGGGCACAACAGGCGCTACCTCGGGCACAGTCACCGCTAACAGCTCAAACACCGTAACCTTTACCTATAGCGACAGCGCTATCAAGGACGGTTACTTGACCGTTAATTATCACGACAACACCGGCAGCCCGGTAAAAGAGATGACCAAGCTCCACCTCAAGGAAGGCGACAGCTACAACGTATCGGCTCCCGCGGTTGCAGGCTATGAACTCGACACCTCCAAGTATCCTTCGGGCACCGTAGGCACCTTCGACGGCAACGACAAGACCATCACCTTCACCTATAAGACCGCAGGTTCTTCGATTACCGTTCACTACTTCAACAGCGCAAACGCCAATAACGTCTGGATGTACGCTTACAATGACGACGGTGAAATATTCGGCAAGTGGGACGCTGTTCTCAAGAACGCAAACGCAAAAATGACAGCGGCAGGCGACGGCTGGATGAACGGAACAATCCCCGCAAGCAGTGCCAGAGTCATCTTCCGCATTTCAGGCGGTAAGCAGGAACCCGGACAGGGCGAATCAGGCTATCTTGTATCGGGCGAGGTTTGGATTAAGAACAAGGAAGTTACCTTCTCCAGCACAATCAAGACCAGCCACATCAACATCAACACAGGCGAGAAGATTTCTCCCGACGTTGTTGTAAACGCCGAAAAGGTTACCTCAAGCGGAACCTACACCACATCTCCTCTCGAAGGCAGAACCGATGTTATTACTCCGGGCAACGCAACCGGCAACTATACGCCCGGCGTCACCAACGTTGTATACTTCTACACAGGCGGCGACACACCGATCCCGACTGATCCTACCGATCCTTCCACTGAGCCCACAACCGAGCCCACAGAGCCTTCCACCGACAATCCCGAAGGCGTTCTCATCGGCGACGTTGACCTCGACGGCACGATCAGCATCAAGGACGCTACTCTCATCCAGAAGCACCTCGCAGAGCTCGAAAAGCTCACAGGCGACGCTCTCACAGCGGCTGACTGCAACGGCGACGGCAAAGTGACGATCAAGGATGTTACCGCTCTCCAGAAGTATAAGGCTGAATACACCTCCGAAATCGGAAATGTAGGCAGACGCATCTGATCCGATTTGCAAAGCAAATTTCGCAATTCGTAATTATTGACTGAATTTAAGGGCTTGGCTCAAATCTCCAAATGAGATTCTGAGTCAGCCCTTTTTCAGTGTGCTGCGGTAGTAATTATTTATTGTTCACAGATCTGAAACAGAGCAAATCAAAAGCCCCGGTCATCTCCTATGACAGGGGCTTTTGCAGCGTTGGTGATATAATATTAGGTCGGTTCGGCTGACGTAAAAAGGACGGGCGTGAAGCCCGTCCTTTTGATGTGATTACTTATAACGCTTACCGTTCTTCGGTTTGCTGCGTTTTTTGCCTGAATTGTTGAAGTCGTCGTCATAATCATCGTTTGAGCGGTAGTGTGTGCTGCTCTGCTTGCCTTTTGAACTTTGCTTTGCAGCGCGCGCGGGCTCTGTCTGTTTGCGGTTTTTGACTGTTGATACAATCAGATAGGTGAAACCGACTCCGCTCAGGACAACCAGCGCCCAGCCTACATAAACAATGGGGCTGACTTCATCCTTTTTAGCTTTGTTCTGCTTCATATCGACGAACTCGTCGCCGCCCGAAAGATCGGCTTTGGTTGTGTTGTTGGCGCTCAGCTCAGCTTTTATCGCTGCCCAGTCGGCTTCTGTGAGCGTAGGCTTGCCAACCTCTTTCGAGTTGTTGATATTGACAAGCGGAACAGTTGTGTTGGGAACAGACTCGGGCTGAGTGTAGGTTTGTCCTCCACCTACCGTAATGGTAGTGTCGCCTTCGTTGTTGCTGCCGTCATCGTTGCTTTCATAGCCTGACTGCTCGGAATAACTTGACTGCTCGGAATAACTTGACTGCTCTGAATAACTTGACTGCTCGGAATAACTTGACTGTTCGGGAATGCTGGACTGATTTTCGCTCGTGTCCTCGAATATCGATGATTCTGCAATAGAGGATTGATCAACAACCGACGGTTCGTCAACCGCCGAAACATCATCGTCGCCTTCATCCGCGTAAACCGGCAGGGCGAACGCGGTGACGAGAAACAGCGCCATAATAATTGCTGTGATTAACCTTGAATGTTTACTCATATAAGCACCTTCCTTTCAAGGTATTTTCATAATTATTCTTCTTTTATTATTCCATCTTTTCTTTTCTTTTTTATGCGGTGACTATGTTGTTTGCAGTATTTTCGGGCTTTTTAAAGAACATTTCGGGATTGTACTTTCCGACATATTCGCTCTTTTCGTAGCCGATGTCCTCAATCACATCAGCGAGATAATCTTCATATTCTTTTGTTTTCATCGCTGTGATGATCTCGTTGTGGTGACTGTCGTCCTTAAGATAGTTTTCCTTGGCAGCCTTTGTGCTGTGGCGGAAAACGTAATAAATCTTAGCGCTTGAGCCTTCGCCTACCTTAACGGCAGCCGCCTTGCCTTCACCGAGCTCCTTGAGAGCCTCGGTCGCTTCCTTGACTTCACTGCTTGAATAAGCGCTTGTAATAGATATTGAAGCCTTTTTCTGGAGAGCTGTATTGGACTGAACAGCGCTTTGCTCAAGACCGTTAGCGGTCAGATACTGGTTTACGAGAGAAGCCGAGAGGTCGTTTGCGGCGTTTGCGTCTGCAGCGGCATTGACCTGCTTAGCATAGCCCTCGATCGTGTTGGTGATTTCCTTTACCTTCTCGTCGGAGAGAGCGTTCTTTGCTTCGCCGGCTTCATCGGTTGTCGCCTCATAGAGCGAAACGGGAAGATAGCTGTAGTAGATGTAGTTCTCCTCGAAATATTTTGTGATTTCGTCAACCTTAACTTCCTTGGAGCCGCCCTTGAAATAGAAGAATTCAAAGAGCGCTGACTTTTTCACTTCATATTCTCCGCCGAACTTCTTGAAGCTCTCCATCGAAACGCCCTTGGAGTAGAGCTCCTTCTTGAACGACTGGTACCAATAGGACTCAGCCTGATCGTTTGCCTGCTTGAGCGTTGCTTCGTCGTATGTAGCGCCGAGCTCCTTCATCTGAGCGTTGATCGCAAGGAATTCAAGGCATCTCTTTTTAGCAGTGTCCTTGATCCAATCGCGGGCAACAGCGGTGTTGCCGTCGTCGTCGGTAATTTCAAGGTCGAGCCAATCCTTGCTTGAAGCGTCGTAATCGTCGAGCTTAGAGGCATAAGACTGCGCTTCCGCGTAAGCGAGACGCATAGCGGTGAGATAAACGCCGATTGCAAGCTCTTCGTCTTTTGTTTTGTAAGACCATTCCTTATTGAGGGTACAGCCTGACGCGAACACTGAGAACAGCATCAGGACAGCGAGCAATAAGGAACCGACTTTAACCGTTGGTTTCATAATTAATACCGTCCTTATTATTTATTGCCCAATTTCATTACGATATGGGTACGTACCCTCTAATTATACACGCATTTTTCGCGAATGTCTATATTTTCTCAAAATTTTTATGCTTTTTTCGAAAAAATTTCAAAAAAACCGCGCCTAAATCCTGAAAATTTTCTTCAAAGCAGTCACCGCGTTCACGTTATTTGAGCATTTTACGGCGAGGTGGGGTTTGGCGCCTGCGTTGAGAGCAGCCTTTCCGTTGAGCGAAATTAGCAGATCCGCCACCTGGGGCGACTTGATCTCATTTACATAAAGAAGGATGTTGCTGTCGTTCTGACGTATTTCATAAACTCCCATCGAGTGGGCGCGGTTTCGGATGAGCGCGATGTCGATAAGTCCGTTGACCGCCGGCGGGATCTTGCCGAAGCGGTCCCAGAGCTCGTCTTTGACGTCCTCGCTGTCCTCGACGCTGCGGATATCGGCTATCCTGCGGTAGACGTCGAGCCTGAGCGTGAGGCTCTCGACGTAGTATTCGGGAATGTGAGCGTCCATAGCGATGTCGATAAGGCAGTCGAGATCGTCGTTTTTCGGCTGTTCGCCGCGCTCTTCGCTGACCGCCTCGCCGAGCAGCTTCAGGTACATATCATAGCCTACGCTTTCCATATGGCCGTGCTGCTGTGCTCCCATAATATTTCCCGCGCCGCGCAGCTCCAGGTCGCGCATAGCAATTTTGAAGCCGCTGCCGAACTCGGTGAACTCGCGGATCGCCGAAAGCCGCTTCTGCTGGATTTCGCTGAGCACCTTGCTGCGGCGGAATGTGAAGTAGGCGTAGGCGCGGCGGGCGCTTCTGCCTACTCTGCCGCGGAGCTGATGGAGCTGCGAGAGTCCCATACAGTCGGCGTTGTCGATGATGAGCGTGTTAGCGTTTGGCAGGTCGACGCCGGTTTCGATGATGGTGGTGCATACAAGAACGTCGACCTCCTGGGCGAGCATCTGCCGCCAGACCTCGCTGAGCTCCTGCTCCTTCATCTTGCCGTGGCCGATCGCTATCCTTGCCTCGGGGATCGCTTCGAGAATACGGTTTGCAACTCCGCTTATGCTCTCAACATTGTTGTGCAGATAGAAAACCTGACCGCCGCGGCGCAGCTCGCGCCTGATCGCTTCGTTTATCACCGCGTCGTCGTGTTCGAGCACGTAGGTCTGGACGGGCTGTCTGTTCATCGGCGCCTCCTCGAGCACGCTCATATCGCGCAGACCGCTCATCGCCATATTCAGTGTACGGGGGATTGGCGTAGCCGAGAGTGTGAGCACGTCCACGTTTTTGACGAGCTCCTTGAAGCGCTCCTTCTGCTGAACACCGAAGCGCTGTTCCTCGTCGATGATCGCAAGCCCAAGGTCGCGGAACTCGACGTCCTTCTGAACGAGCCGGTGTGTGCCGACGATCATATCGACCTCGCCGCGCTTCAGCCGCTCGAGGATTTCCTTTTGCTGCTTTGCGGTGCGGAAGCGCGAGAGCAGCTCTACGCGGATCGGATAGCCTTCAAAGCGCTTGCAAATAGTCTGATAGTGCTGCCACGCCAGAATGGTGGTGGGGCAGAGGAGGGCGCACTGCTTGCTGTCCGACACGCACTTGAATGCCGCGCGCAGGGCGACCTCGGTTTTTCCGAAGCCCACGTCGCCGCAGAGCAGTCTGTCCATCGGCGCGGTGCGCTCCATATCGCGCTTGATCTCGCCCGCGCAGGTGAGCTGATCGGGCGTTTCCTCATATTCAAACTTGGCTTCAAAGTCGCGCTGCCATTCGTTGTCGCGCGAGAAGGCGTAGCCTTTAGCTTTCATTCGGGCTGAATACAGCGCGATAAGCTCCTTGGCGATGTCCTTGACGGAAGTTTTTACTCTCGCCTTGGCCTTTTGCCAGTCACCCGAGCCCAGACGGTTGAGCTTTACCCGGCTGTTTTCCTGAGCGCCGATGTATTTCGCCACCATATCGAGCTGAGTGACGGGAACATAGAGCACGTCGCCCTTGGCGTAATCTATTTTTATGTAGTCCTTGATTATTCCGTGGGTGTCGATTTTGCGGATACCGCTGAAAATTCCTATGCCGTGGGTGCTGTGAACCACGTAATCTCCGGCGGAGAGCTCGGACAGGCTGTAAATGCTCTGTCCTTCCTTTTTGCGCTGCTGCTTTCGCTGCGGACGGTAAGCCGCCTGACCGTAGGAAATCAGGAAGAATTTTTCGGCGGGCAGCTCAAATCCGGAGCTGAGCGCGCCGCTCATAACATAAATAACACCCTTTTCGCAGCGCGGAAGGTTTTCGGCGACCTCGGCGCGGTAGCCGTCGGACTGCAGGTTCTCCGCCAGATTCTTGGCGGATTTGTCGGTGCCCGCCATAATCACGCCGCTGCTCTCAGGCGTGTAAAGTCCGCGCAAATCCTCGGATAGCTGCTTGTAAGAGCCGTTCCACTGGGTGAGCTGCTTTGCCGAAAAGCTCACCGCGTCGCTCAGCCTGAGCGGAATGCTGCCGTGGACGAAGCTCTCGAGCAGCGTCACTCCGTGTGCCTCAAAGAACTCCATACACTCGTTGAAGGTCAGCAAAAAGCGGTCGAAGCCGCGCGCGAGAACGCCGTCCTCAAAGCTCTGCCTGAGCTGCTCGGCGTTCTGGAAGTCCATCGATTTGCCGCGCTCGCGCACGTTGTTGAACTCGCTTATGAACACCAGGCTGTCGCGCGGAATGTAGTCGAGCAGGCACTCGGGCTTGTCGTATATCTGATTTATGAATTTGTCGGCGTTGGAAATCGACGCTCCGCTGCGGATAAGCTCCGCCTCGGCATAGATTTTCTCGCGTGCCTTCACCGCCGTTTTGCCGCGCAGCAATCCCGCCTTATGGACGATTTTGTCCGCGAGCGCGGCGCGGTCGGCTATAATTATTTCCGTTGAGGGAGTGAGCTGCAGCTTGCCCGCTTTTTCAAAGCGGCGCTGGCTCTCCAAATCGAAGTAGCTCAGATCGCAGATTTCGTCGCCCCAGAATTCCGCGCGCACCGGAAACTCGCTGTCGGGCATAAAAAAGTCGAGGATTCCGCCGCGCAGCGAGAACTGTCCGCTGCCGTCTACTGCGTCGAACCTCTCGTAGCCGAGCAGAGTGAGCGCACGCGTCACCTTTTCGAGCGGGATCTCCTGACCTTCCTCGAGCACGATCGCCGCGTCGCGCAGTGTCGATTTCGGTACGGTGAGCTGGCTCGCCGCGTCGACGCAGGCTATAACAACGTCGCAGCTTCCCTCGCTGAGCTTCAGCAGAGCCTTGAGCCGCTGGTGCTCGTATTCGTGCGAGCGGCTCGAAATCTCCTCAAGAAAGTTGTAATCGCGCACCGGGAAAACAAGCGCCGAAAGCCCCATGCAGCACAAATCGTTGCACAGGGTTTGCGCCTCGCGTTCATCGGAGGCTATGCACAGCGCCGTTTTTTTCTTGGCGCGGCACAGCGCGTTTATTATGTTTGCCTTTGCCACGGGGAACAATCCCGACACGCAAATGGATTTTCCCGTTTTTACGCTTTTCAGCAGGTTCTGAAAGGCGGCGTCTCGCCCGAGAACCTCGGGAAGAAAATTGGTTTTGTTCATTTTATACCTTACTTAAAAATTCGGTTGCGGGCAAAGTGCCCTTCACTGTTCATAATTAATTATTTATTGTTAGTTGTAAAGATTCATAGCCCTGTCGATTTTGCCGCCGATGATCAGCTCGACCGCGCCGCAGGCGTTCTCGAACATCTTCTCAAGCTCCCTGCGCTCGCTGTCGCTGAATTTTGACAGCACCCAGTCTGCCAGGTCCCAGTTGGGATTCGGCTTTGAGCCGATCCCGATTTTGATCCGCGGAAAGGCGTCGCTGCCGCTGAGGTAGATAATGCTGCGCATACCCTTCTGTCCGCCGTCGCTGCCTTTCTGACGTATCCTCATTTTTCCCACGTCGAGGGACACATCGTCAAATATGACGATCACCTTTTCGGGCGGGATCTTGTAGAAGTTCATCGCCTCGACGACCGCCTGACCGCTGTTGTTCATATAGGTGGTGGGCTTCATCAGCAGAGCCTTGCTTCCGCCGATCGTGCATTCGCCCGTGAAGCTCTTGAATTTGATTTTGTTTACCTTTACGCCCAGCTTTTGGCTGATGTAGTCAATCGCCAGCCAGCCGCAGTTGTGACGGGTATTTTCATATTTGCGGTCGGGATTTCCCAGACCTACGATCAGGTATTCCGCAGAACCCGATTTATTCCTTCCAAACATATTTTTCCTTTCTGTTCATATGCGGCTCAGGAGCAAAGACTCAATTATCATCCGCAAAACTCTTTATCTAGCCGCAAAGGCGGACTTTTGAAAAGTCCGCCTGTTTTGATGATTCAATTATACTATCTCTGTCCCGAAAAGCCTGTCGAATCAGCTGAAAGCCGCAGTAAAGGGCTTGTCGTTGTAAATTCTGGCGATAGCCTCCGCAAAAACGGGAGCGGTGGGGAGGATGGTGAACTTGTCGATCATCTTCTCCTCGGGAACGGGGATCGTGTCGAGGAGGATGACCTCCTTGATAGCGCTGTTCTTGATTCTCTCAACAGCTGGGTCCGACAGCACCGCGTGGGTAGCGCAGGCGTAAACCTCGGTTGCGCCGCCCTTTTCAACGATGGCGTTGGCCGCGTTGCAGAGGGTGCCGGCGGTGTCGATCATATCGTCGACGAGAATGACCTTTTTGCCCTTTGCGTCGCCGATGATATTCATAACCTCGCAGACATTTGCCTTAGGTCTGCGCTTGTCGATGATGGCAAGACCTGTGCCGATCTTGGAGGCAAAGTTTCTGGAACGTGTTACCGAGCCGAGATCGGGAGAAACAACAATGAAATCGTCAAAGTTGCCGCCAATTTTTTCCTTCATATGGTTGGCGAGGATACCCGCGCCGTGAAGGTGGTCAACGGGGATATTGAAGAAGCCCTGAATCTGGTTAGCGTGCAGATCCATAGTCAGAACGCGGTCAGCGCCCGCGGTAGTGATGATGTCGGCGCAGAGCTTTGCCGAGATCGGATCTCTCGCCTTTGCCTTTCTGTCCTGACGGGCATAGCCGAAATAGGGCATTACCGCAGTGATTCTGGCAGCAGAGGCTCTCTTCATCGCGTCAATCATGATGAGCATTTCCATCAGATTGTCGTTGACGGGGGTGCAGGTGGACTGAACGATAAAGCAGTCGCTTCCGCGAACGGATTCGTGAAGCGAAACGGCGATCTCACCGTCAGAGAAATGGGTGCAGTCGCTCTTGCCGAGCGGCAGACCGAGACAGCCCACGATTCCCTGCGCAACGTCTACGTTGGAGTTACCCGAGAAGATTTTGATGTCTTTTCCGTGAAAATTCATTGTTATTCTCCTTTTCTTGTCATTTCATTACGCGTTTCGATATTTATTTTAACAATTATATCCCTTTGCCAAAGCTATTTGATTCAGCTCCTCGAGCTGCTGCGGGTCGTTTGCTCCGAGCACCGCGTCGCTGCACTCGGCGGTGAAGGCGCCGACGGTTTTTCCGTCGGAGAGCAGGAGCTTAATTGCGTCGGGCAGATAATACTCGCCCGCCTTGTTGTCGGACTTTATTTTGCCGAGCACGCTGAGAAGAAGCTGACAGTCGAACCAGTAGCCGCCCGAGTTGACCTCGTTGATTTTAAGGGTTTCCTCATCGGCGTCCTTGTGCTCGACGATCGCCCTGAGGTTGCCCGACTCGTCGCGGACGATCCTTCCGTAGCCCGTCGCGTCGTCAAGCTCGGCCGAAATCACGGTCGCCGCGCAGCCGGCTTCGGTGTGCTGTCTGAGCGAAGCCTCGATGGTTTCGCTTGTCATAAACGGAGCGTCGCCGTTGAGGATAACGACGTTGCCGTCGTGCTTCTGCAAAAAGTCCTTCGCCATCATAACGGCGTGACCGGTGCCGAGACGCTCGCTCTGATACACGCTCTCAACGGGAAAGTCGAGAGTTTCGAGATATTCCTCGATGTATTCCTTGTGATAGCCCTTTACAACGCAGATATCGTCGATTCCCGCTTTTTTCAGAGCGGAAATAACCCACTGGAGCATGGGCTTTCCAAGTACCAAAGACATGGGCTTGGGCTTGTCGGATTTCATCCTTTTTCCCTCGCCGCCTGCCAGAATTATTGCGCAGTTACTCATATAACACCTCGGCAGATTAACGAAAAATTCTTGATTATTCAGTAAAAAAGCCCCTTTAGAGCAGTTTACCTGACACTAATATTATCGCATAAAAAATTCAAAATTCAAGTCAAAATTACAAAAAATCGCTGTTTTATCGCATTTTAAACGATTTATACAATATTTATAAAATTTGCGTGTGTTTTTTATTAGAAAAAATTTTCAAAAATAGGTAGCTATTTTTATCAAACTTTGGTATAATAACTGTTAGGCTCAGATATGTTGACGGCATATTTAACACGCCGTCACAGCCACATAAAAACTTATTTATAGGAGGACTACCACTATGGCAAGAAAATGGGTTTACCTTTTCTCTGAAGGTAACGCAAACATGCGTGAGCTTCTCGGCGGTAAGGGCGCTAACCTT
>ONIJ01000018.1 GCA_900317875.1 uncultured Eubacteriales bacterium | reverse complement strand
GAGGTTTTAGATCTCGAGATGGAGGATGTTATCCTGACAAGTGGCGAGCCCACATGTCCTACAGACAACACCTGCCCCAATGACGAATGCGACCTTGACGGTGTAGATTGCCGTTTCATGGGCTAATAGCATCAAGAAAAAAGCTGCCGTATGTTTTTCATACGGCAGTTTTTTTGTGCTTTGAAAGGCGCAGATTGTTGCCGCGCGGCAGTCTGCGCCCTTGCAATTTAATATAAAATAGTGTATACTATTACAAAAAGAAACAAGCAGGTGAGGGTATTGAAAACGATATTTGAGGGAGATAAATTGGTGAGGTCCGTAATCGGCGCTAAGAAGGTCACGCCCGACAACACCTACAGGTGGTCGGACTATATAGTACCGCATTCCGTCAACGGAAAAAGCTATCTGTTCAACAGCTTTACAAAAATCAGCTATCTCCTTGAGGGCGAGGATTTTGAAACCGCGCCCGCGGCGAGATTCTCTTCGGAGCAGGTCGAGGCTGATGAAAACCTGAAACAGCTCGTCGCCGACAGCGCTCTTGTGCCCGAGAATAAGGACGAAACCGAAATTTACGAGGCGTTCTGCAAAATCGCGCGCGCCCTCACTACGAAAAAGGACGGGTACAACGGCTTTACCTTCCTGCCGACTACCGCCTGCAACGCAAGGTGCGTTTACTGTTTTGAGCAGGGTATGAAATACGTTACTATGAGCGACGAAACGCTCGAGCAGGCGATCCGGTTTATCAAAAAATCGCGCAATCCAAAGCGCAGCGTGCGTCTTTCGTGGTTCGGCGGCGAACCGCTTGTCGGCAAAAAAATAATCGACAGGGTGTGCTCCTCACTGCGCAATGACGGAATAGAGTTTAAGTGCCGTATGATCACAAACGGCAGCCTTGTAACCTCCGAAATAATTGAAAAAATGCACAACGACTGGAACCTCGACCGCGTACAGATAACCCTTGACGGCTGCGAGGAGGAATACAACCGCCGCAAAAACTATTATTTCGACTACGAATCGGCTTACTGGCACGTGCTTTCGCGCATCAAGCTCCTCAACAAAAACGGGATCAAGGTCACCATCCGCGTGAATATCGACGAGGGCAATGTTGACACGGTTCCGCAGATGATCGAGGATTTGAAGAACTTTATCGTGAATCAGAAAAACATCAGCTTTGATCTGACTCCGCTTTTCAACGTTCAGGAGAGCCCCGAGGGCATTGAGGTCTGGAAGAAGTGTATGGACATCTCCGACCTCATCGAGTCAAACGGCTTCCGCGTTGCCAGACACTTCTCCGTTTCAAAGACGAAGTACAATTTCTGTATGGCGGACAACCCTTATTCCAGCCTGGTTATCTCGCCCGAGGGCAAGCTATTCGCCTGCGAGCACATCGAGGCTTTCGAGTCGCTGGGCGACGTCTGGAACGGCGTAACAAACCTTAAGCTTGTTAAAAGGCTCTACGATGTGGAGCCCGCGAAAGAAAAGTGCAGGGGCTGCTTTGCGTTGCCGAACTGCACGACCTTCTCGGGCTGCAACGTCAACCGCGTTGACTGCCGCTATGTGGCGGGCAGCAACCTTAAGCGATTGCTGGACAAAATGCTTCCCAAATTTGAATATTTAAGCGAACCCGCGGAGGAGGACTCCGAGGACGCGCCCGAAGAATGCTGAAAAACGGAGCGGCTTATCGTCGCTCCGTCTTTTTTGTCAGATGCTGTAGAACCGCTTTGCGTTTTCCGCGGTGATGTCCAGGAGCTCCTGAACGCCGACGCCGCGCAGGGCGGCTATCTTTTCGGCTGCAAAAATGATTTTTGAGCTGTCATTTCGCTTTCCGCGGAATGGCACGGGTGCCATATAGGGCGCGTCGGTTTCAAGCAGAAGGCGGTCAAGCGGTATCTCGCCTGCGACTTCGATGCTGTGCCGCGCATTTTTAAAGGTTACAACTCCGCCCAGGCTTATGCAGCTGCCGAGCTTCACCGCCTCGCGCATAAGCTCGACGCTGCCGGAAAAGCAGTGTACGAGCGCCTTCGGCCTGTATTTCCTGAGCAGGTCAAAAACGTCGCCGTGCGCCTCGCGGTCGTGGACGACGATTGGCATATCCAAATCAAGCGAGAGCTTTATCTGATCCTCAAAAACCCTAAGCTGGAGCGGCTTTGGGATGTCCCAGTGATAGTCGAGTCCCGTTTCGCCGATCGCGACGACCTTTGGGTGCTTTGTCAGTTCGGCGATTTTGTCGAGCCAGCCGTCGGGCATATTCTCAAGATTTTCGGGATGAAAGCCCACCGCCGCGTAAAAGTAAGGGTATTTTTCGGCAAAGGCTATGGCGCGCGCGGAGCTTTCCGGATCCACCGCGTTGTTGACCACGCCGCAGACTCCCAGCTCGGGCAGCTTCTCCAAAAGGCTGTCCCTGTCCTCGTCAAACCAGGAGTCATCATAATGGGCGTGACTGTCGAAGATATTGTTGAACATTTCTTAATTCCTTAAAATACAGGGGCGCATTGATCAAAAGCGCCCCGTTTTTGTTATATTCTTTCTGATGTCCGTTTTAAGTCAAATGCGGATCGGCTTCGGCGTCAGGAAATCTGCCAGCCTGCGGTCATATCTTCCGGCACGGTGACCAGCTTGAGCTGTTCGTCGTCGCCCTCGCCGTGAACCGCCGAGAGAATCATTCCGCGGCTCTCGATGCCGCAGAGCTTTACGGGCTTCAGATTTGAAACGAACAGGATCTTCTTGCCGACAAGCTCCTCGGGCTGATAATATTTCGCTATTCCGCTCACGATCGTGCGCTCGCCTGTTCCGTCAAAAATGCTGAATTTAAGGAGCTTTTTGCTCTTTTTGACCTTTTCGCACGACTTTACCTCGCCAACGCGGATGTCGCACTTTGCAAAGTCGTCGATTGCGATCTTGGGAATGCTCTCCGGATCCTCGGCTTCTCCGATCTCTTCGATCGCCTTCTCGCCCTGAGCGGCTGCCTTCTGCATAGCCTGAACCTCTTCCTCAAACTTTTTGGGATCGATCCTTACAAACAGGGGAGTAGCCTGACCGAGCTGAGTGCCCGCCTTGTAAGCGCCGAACTCGGAAAGGCTCGCGTAATCCGCAATATCGCAGTTTATCTGCGCAAGGATAGCCTTGTTGGTGTCGGGCATAAAGGGCTGAATCAGCACCGCGATATAGCGGATGCTTTCGAGCAGGTTGTAGAGAACGGTGCCGAGCCTCGGCTTGTCGTCCTCGCTCTTTGCAAGCACCCACGGAGCGGTTTCGTCAATGTATTTGTTGCAACGCTTGGCGAGGTTGATGACCGCCTCGAGCGCGTCGCTGATATGGAAGATGTTGATAGCCTCGTCAACCTTTTTGACCGTGTCAAGGCAGAACTGCCTGAGCTCATCGTCAAGGGCGTCGGGAGTGTTCGGCTCCTGAACAACGCCGCCGAAGTACTTGTTGTTCATCGCAACGGTGCGGTTGACAAGGTTTCCGAGCGTGTTCGCAAGGTCGGAGTTGAAGCGCTCGACGATGGTGTCATAGGTGATCGAGCCGTCGTTCGCAAAGGGCATTTCGCTGAGCAGATAGTAGCGCACCGCGTCAACGCCGATCATTTTTACCAGCTCGTCCGCGTAAATCACGTTGCCGCGGCTCTTGCTCATCTTGTCCTCGCCGAACAGCAGCCACGGATGACCGTAGACCTGCTTGGGCAGGGGCTCGCCCAGAGCCATAAGCATAATGGGCCAGTAGATCGTGTGGAAGCGCACGATGTCCTTGCCGATGATGTGGGCGTCGGCAGGCCAGAATTTTTTGTACTGCTCGGTGCTTCCGTCGGGATCGTAGCCGATCGAGGTGATATAGTTTGAGAGCGCGTCGATCCACACATAAACAACGTGTTTGTCGTCGAAGCCAACGGGAATGCCCCACTTGAAGCTCGTGCGCGATACGCAGAGATCCTGCAGACCGGGCTTGATGAAGTTGTTGAGCATTTCCTTCTTGCGGCTCTCGGGATAGATGAAGTCGGGATGGCTCTCGATGTACTCCTCAAGCTGCTTCTGATATTTCGAAAGGCGGAGGAAATACGCCTCCTCCTTCATCGGCTTTACCTCTCTGCCGCAGTCGGGGCACTTGCCGTCGACAAGCTGGCTCTCAGTCCAGAAGCTCTCGCAGGGAGTGCAGTAAAGTCCCTCGTAGCTGCCCTTGTAGATGTCGCCCTGCTCATAGAGCTTTTTGAAGATTTTCTGCACAACCTTTTCGTGCTTTTCGTCGGTGGTGCGGATGAAGTAGTCATAGGAGGTGTTGAGCACGTCGCAGATCGCGCGGATCTCGCCCGCGACCTTGTCAACATATTCCTTCGGCGTACAGCCCTCAGCCTGGGCGTACATTTCTATTTTCTGGCCGTGCTCGTCCGTTCCTGTCTGGAAGAACACATCATAGCCCAGCATTCTTTTATAGCGCGCGATAGCGTCGGTCAAAACGATCTCGTAGCTGTTGCCGATATGCGGCTTGCGCGAGGTGTAGGCGATCGCAGTGGTAATATAATACGGTTTTTTCTCACACATATTTTGTCCTCCTTAGGCTGTATCAGCCAAAATTTGCTTTATCCTACATTATAGCAAATTTTGGCTGATTTTTCAAGCCCGCTCTCACTTATCCCGCGATTTTACCGCAAGCGAGGCGCAGAGCGAGAAGAACACCGCCGCCGCAATGCCTGCCGCAGCGCTCTTAAGTCCTCCGGTGAGTATCCCCGGCGCGCCGTCCTCTCTCAGAGCGTCGCGGACTCCCTGAGCCATCAGGCTGCCGAAGCCCGAAATCGGTACCGCGGCGCCCTCCTGAGAAACCTCGACAAGCGGCTGATACAGCCCGAAGGCGCCCAAAATCAAGCCCGCCACAACAAAGCCGGTGAGGATCCTCGCGGGAGTCAGCGAGGTTTTGTCGATCAAAAGCTGTCCGACGACGCAGATCGCGCCGCCCGTCAGAAACGCTGTTAAAAATTGCATTGTAACCCTCTTTTCATAATCTGAACGGTGTATTTTATTCTGTCCGATCCGGCGCAAATAATACCGTATTTGAGGAATTTCGGAAAAATGTGAAGAAAAGCTGAAATTTTCCAAATTTCGCTACCAAAAAGTTTATTTTTGTGGTAGAATACAAAATGGAATGTTTTGCAATTAAATAAAGGAGTGACGCAAATGATTGAGGTCAAGAACCTGACCAAGTGTTATGGCAAAATCACCGCCGTAGACGACATCAGCTTCACTGTCGGAACAGGAGAGATCCTGGGCTTTCTCGGGCCGAACGGCGCGGGAAAATCCACCACGATGAACATCATCACGGGCTACATTTCCTCCACCTCCGGCACAGTGACGGTCGACGGCACGGAAATATTGAAGGAACCGAAGGCGACCAAAAAGAAAATCGGCTATCTTCCCGAAATTCCGCCGCTTTACGTCGATATGACGGTGCGCAAATATTTGGAGTTTATGTTTGAGCTCAAGCAGGTAAAGCTCCCGAGAAAGGAGCACATCAACGAGGTAATGCGGCTTTCGGGGCTGGAAAGGCACGGCAGGCGCATAATCAAGAACCTGTCAAAGGGCTTCCGCCAGCGCGTAGGGCTCGCGCAGGCGCTGCTCGGCAATCCGCCCGTGATTATTCTTGACGAGCCTACCGTCGGACTCGATCCCAAGCAGATCATCGAGATCCGCAAGCTGATCAAGGGCTTGGGCAAGAAGCACACGGTCATCCTTTCATCTCACGTCCTGAGCGAAATCTCGGCAACCTGCGACAGGGTGATCATTATCGCCGACGGAAAAATCGTCGCCGACGCCAAAACCGAGGAGCTCTACAGCGTGCTGTCCGACCGCCAAAGACTGATCGTCACCGCCGAGGGCAAGTCGTCGCTGATAATGACGGAGCTCAACAAAATCCCCGAGGTAGCGCGTGTCAACAGGGACACCGCCGCCGGACGCGGAGTCTTTAAGTATTCGATCGAGTTCATAGCCGGCGCGGACATCCGGCGTTCGGTATTCAACGCAATGATGAGAATAAACTGTCCGATACTGGAAATGGTTTCGGGCGACGGCAGCCTTGAGGAGCTTTATCTCAAGCTCACCGAAAACGCGAAAGGAGAGGAAAACTGATGACTGCAATTCTGAAGCGCGAGCTGTCAGGCTATTTCAGCTCGGCGATCGCATATGTTGTGTTGGCGGTGTATTTCTTCTTCTCGGGCTTTTTCTTCTACGCTTACTGCTTTGTGGGAGATTCCACCAGCCTTTCATACGTTTTCGCCAATATGTTTTACATAATAATGTTCATAATTCCCGTGCTCACGATGAAAACCTTCGCCGAGGAAAAGCGCCAGAAAACCGATCAGGCGCTGCTGACCTCGCCGACGGGACTCCCGGGAATCGTGTTCGGCAAGTTCTTGGGCGCGCTTGTTATCTACGCTCTCTGCTGCGCGATTTTCCTCGTGTACGCCACGGTGATCTCGTTTATCGCCGAGCCCGAGTGGTCGGTGGTAATGTGCACTCTGCTCGGGATCTTTCTGCTCGGCGCGTCGATGATAGCGATCAACATCTTTATCTCGACTCTGACCGAGAGTATGGTCGTCGCGGCTGTCGTCGGAATGGGCGCCGGACTGATAATCGACACGATGAGCTACTTCGTCAGCATTATGCCCATCAAGTGGATCGCCCGCGTGCTCGACAGCATCAACTTCCTCAACTACTATACCAACTTTACCTACGGCGTTCTCAGCGTTGCTGACGTCGTGTTCTACCTGAGCGTGACGGCGCTGTTTTTGTTCTTCACCGTTCTCTCTCTTGAAAGACGCCGCTGGAGCTGAGGAGGGATACGATGGCAAACAAGAAGAAAAAATCCTTTAAAGAGGTAATCAAGTCGGCGCTTGCCTCGCGCAAAACGCGCCACAGCCTGATCACTGTCGGCTTTGTCGCCGCGGCTCTGGTTATCACTGTCGTGATCAATTTAATCACGGGCAAGCTCTCCGACAGCTTCCCCGAGATGAAGGCGGACTTCACCTCGAATCAGGCGTTCGCGCTCTCGGACGACTCGGTGGAATATATGAGCCACCTGTCAAAGAACGTCACGCTCCACATCAACGCCGAGGAATCCGTTTTCCGCGGCGGCGGACGCTACTTCATTCAGGCTCAGAGCCTTCTCGACAAGATGGTGAGCAAGTCTGGCGGCAAGTTCACCTATGATTTTGTCGACATCACCGAGAATCCCGGCTTTACCCACGACTATCCCGACATCGACTGGACAACAAACGATAACTTCGGCGTTATCGTGTGCGGCGACCAGTACAAGGGACTTAAAATGCTCGACTGCTTCACCTATGACGAGAGCTATTATTCCCAGTATCAGCAGTACGCCTGGACGGGAACGACGATCGAGCAGGCGGTGCTCCGCGGCTCGGTTTACGTCACCGACGAAAACAAGGTGATAGTAGATTTCCTGACCGGCGAGGGCGAGAGCGGTTTCGAGGGACTTAAGGAGCTCCTCGGCAACAACGCATACGACGTCAGGGAGGTTTCGCTGTTAACCGGCGAGCTCGACAAGGACGCGGAGTTTGTTATCATCCATTCGCCTACGACTGATTTAGGCGACAAGGGAACTCAGGCGCTTCGCGACTGGCTTGAGAACGACAAAAAATACGGCAAAAACCTTATCTATATTCCGGCGTCGCCGACGCTTGGCGAGGTGAAAACGCCGAACATCGACTCAATTCTCGCCGACTGGGGAATGGAGCTCAACAGCGGCTATGTCTATTCGACAAACGACCTCTATCTTCTCAGCAAAAACAATCCCTTCGAGTACATCCTGGACTACACCGATTACTACTTTGACGGTATGCGTCAGACCAAAATCCCCGTTTGGGCTACCTTCGCCCAGGGCGTTACCATAACCGACAGCAACAACGCCCACGCTATTCTCAACGCGGGCGAGGGCTCGGGAATACGGCCTGTCGACTCAAAGGGCGACTTCGACTACAACGGCAATGTGAGCAGCGAGTCGATCGCGGTCGCAGCCGAAGGTCAGAAGGCGGGCGTTGAGGATTATTCCCGCGTGATCGTGTTCAGCTCGAACGCGATGTTTGACAGCAAGGTACTCAAATACCCGAGCTACAACAACGGCGTTTACTTTATGAACGTGGTAAACACCATCGCCCAGAAGGAGGACACCACCGTTATCTCGGGCAGATCGCTCGAGGGTTCAACTCTCGGCAAGCCCACAGTGTCCACTCAGAACGCGATCCTCGTGATCTTCGTGTTCGTGATCCCGGGATTGATTCTCTTGACGTCGATTGTACTTTGGATTCGCAGGAGGAACAAATAATGAATAAAAAGAAAGCTATAATTATCGCGGGAGCCGCTGCGATCGCTCTTGTGGCGGTGCTGCTTGTGATAGTGTTCTGGCCGAAGAACAGCGGCAAGGAAAAGAAGAGAACGGCTACCATCGACGAAGGAATAGATATGTCCGTTTCGGTCGATGAAAACGGTATCCATCAGGCAAAGATCAACACCGACGGAGACGGAAATATCTCAAACAACAGCTACGGCACCCTGATGGAATATTATCCCGCAAACATCAAGCAGATCCACGTCGAAAACAAAAAGGGCTCGTTTGACGTCGATTCCCAAACGCCCAGCGGTCAGGCGACAGTCTACACCATCAAGGGCTATGACGGCATCGATCTTCAGGCGGGCGTCCCGGACAAGATCGCAAACGCTGCGGCCTCGCTTAAATTCACCAAGGTCGCAACTCTCGACAAGGACAAGGGAGGCGAGTACGGCTTTGACGAGCCGCGCGCAACCGTCACGGTGACATATGTCGACCACACCAAGGCGATTATCACCGTCGGCGACGACGCTCCGCAGGGTGCGGGAACCTACATCCGCTTCGGCACCGGCGATACGGTTTATGTATCCAACAAGGATACGGTGTCGGCGTTTGACTTCGGAGTAACTGATCTTGTCAGCCTCACGATCAACGAGGCTGCCGGCAGCGCCGACAACAACACCGCGGGCGAGATCACGCTTTCGGGCAGCGGCTTTGACAAGGACATCACCCTTATTCCAAACACCGACGAAAATTACACCGCGAGCTATCTTATGACCGCTCCGACCAAACGCTTTGCCAATGAAATGGAGAGCAGCCTTGTCGCGGGCGGTATCCGCGGCTTGTACGCGTCCTCGGTCAAGATGGTGAATCCCTCGGAAAGCCAGCTCGGCGAGCTCGGTCTTTCACAGCCTAACGCGCGCGTAAAGGCTGCTTATCCCGACACAAACGTGGAGCTTATCGCCTCCAAGCCCGATTCCGACGGCAACGTGAACCTTATGGTGAGCGGCGGCAATGTGGTTTATTCCATCAGCGCCGACAAGGTCGCGTGGGCTAAAACAAGCTACGAAAAGCTCTGCTCCGAATATGTGCTCCTGCCCAAGATGAAGGCGCTTTCGGGCGTTTCGGTTCAGTCGGGCGGCAAAACATATGACTTTGCGCTCAGCACCACCGAGTCGACAACGACCGACGACAAGGGAATCGAGACCACAACCGAAAAAACGGCTGTGACCTACAACGGCAAGGAGGTCGGCGAGGGCAATTTCACTGACTTCTACGATTTGATCTCGCTTATCAAGCTGTCAGATCCCAAGACCGACGGCGGCAGCGGAAGCGCGGCGCTTAAGATCACCTACACCTATTCAAGCGGCAGCTCGGATACGGTTGAGTTCACTCCCGCTTCGGACAGCTATGCCGCAGCGGTAAACGGAGAAAAAGCGGGACACGCGCCAAAATCCGACGTGACCCGCGCGGTAAACGGGCTTGAAACCCTGTTGAAATCAATATGACAAACAAAAAACGATTCTGTATTTTTACACCGGTGCTGCTCGCGGCGGCAGCCGCAGCGTTAAGCGGCTGCTCGCTGCTCGAGAACATCGGGGTGATAGCCGGGGCGGATCCCAAAAACAACACGGGCGTGGTTTTGGACGACGGCATCGAGCTCAACTACAACGGCTACGGCTTCCGCGCGCTCCAAAACAACGAGGAGCGCAGGCTGTACGCCAGGATCGACCGCGCGCTGAACAGCGAGAACTCCACGGAGTTCAAAACCGAGGCGCTCGGGGACGCGGAGAAGATCCGCGACGTGCTCGATATGTACAAGGACGACTTTCCCGGGGTTTTCTGGGTAGACGAAACCGAGCCCTTCACCTATATCGAGCACAAAAACGAAGGCACCGTTACGGTTTTGTTCAACCGCAAATATGACGGCGGCGAGCTCGCCGACGCCAAACAGCGGCTCGAGGAAAGGATACAGGAGTTTGTTGACGGAGCGCCGCAGAACGGCTCGGAGTATGAAAGAGAGCTTTATGTCCACGACTGGCTTGTCGACAACTGCGAGTACGACACCGAGGCGGTGGAGATTCACAAATCTGACTCCGTGCGTGCCAACGAGCAGAATGTCTACGGCGCGATCGTGGAGGGCAAGGCGGTTTGCGAGGGCTATGCGCGGGCTTTTCAGCTTCTCTGCGGCAGGCTCGGCGTTCACTGCGGAGTCATTCAGGGCCGTGCCGAGGGCTTTGCCGACGGCGAAAACACCAACCATATTTGGAACTGCGTCAGGCTTGACGGCGACTGGTATCAGGTGGACGTCACCTGGGACGACCTGGACAGCGACGACGTTGTGGGAAGCGAGCAGTATATATACTTCAATCTGACGACCGAGGTGATGTGCGAGGATCACAAAATCGCGCCCGGCTTCAGCGAGTATTCGTCCGACAGCGATTGGTGGTACAACGCCTTTGTGCCCGAGTGCACAAGCACCGAGTACAACTACTACGAGCTCAACGCCCTGACGATCGAAAGCCTCGACGCCCCGGAGATCGTCAGCTGCATCGCGGACGCGGCGCAGAGAAATGATTCGTACTGCATCTTTGTGCTCGGAGGAAACGACGATTACAAGGATGTTTACGATATGATCGTGGAGGAGTACGCCTACAGGTGGATCACCTCTGCGAACGAAGCAAACGGATACAGTCCCGAAATCGGCAGAGAATGCAAGCTCAGCGGAATCAAGGAGCGCAGGCTCATTACGCTGGTTCTGGATTATGAATAGCGAGGAGAGTGGAAAGATGAAATACGACGTCAGACAGCTCCCGCTGATTTCCAACGAGGAGATCGCGCAGGGGATTTTTGATATGCGTCTGGAGTACAGGCAGGACGATCTGCCTGTTATGTGCGGCCAGTTTGCCCATGTTTATGTGCCCGGAAAAACGCTGCGCAGACCGATTTCGGTTTGCGACGCCACCGGCGAGGTGCTCCGGCTTGTCTATCAGGTCAAGGGCGAGGGCACGAAAATTATGTCACAGATGAAACCGGGCTCCGCGGTCGACGTGCTGGTGCCTCTCGGAAACGGCTTCAAGGTCGGAAAGGGCAAAAAATACTGCCTTATCGGCGGCGGTATCGGAGTTCCTCCGATGCTCTACACCGCGAAGAATTGCGATGATCCGCTTATTATCACGGGATTCAGAAACGAGTCGCTCGTGATTTTGCAGGACGATCTGAAGCAGGCGGGCGAAACCCTGCTCTGCACCGACGACGGAAGTGCGGGCGAAAAGGGCTTTGTGACCGACCTTCTGCGCAGGAGGATCGGCGAGGTCGACGAGGTTCTCGCCTGCGGCCCTGCTCCTATGCTCAGGGCGATCGCCGGCGTTTGCGCGGAATTTAAAAAGCCGTGCCAAATCTCTCTCGAGGAGAGAATGGGCTGCGGCGTCGGCGCGTGTCTTGTGTGCGCCGTAAAGATCAAAAAGGACGGAGAAACCGTAATGCAGCACGTCTGCAAAAACGGTCCCGTATTCAACGCAGAGGAGGTAGTGTTCGATGGCTGATTTATCCGTAAACGTTGCGGGCGTGCGCTTCGAAAACCCGCTTGTCGCCGCCTCGGGAACCTTTGGCTTCGGAAGGGAATACGGCGACTTCTATCCGCTGTCCGCTTTGGGCGGAATTTCCTGCAAGGGGATCACCCTGAAGCGCCGCGACGGAAATCCTCCGCCTCGCATCGCGGAAACTCCCTCGGGAATTTTGAACGCCGTAGGACTCCAGAATCCCGGCGTAGATGTGTTCATCGAGGAGGATCTGCCGTGGCTTAAGCAGCAGAACACCGTGGTGATCGCCAATATCGCGGGCAACACCGTTGAGGAATACTGCCAAATGGCGGAAAAGCTCAGCGAAACCGGCGTAGATATGATCGAGCTCAACATCTCCTGCCCGAATGTAAAGAGCGGCGGCGTGCAGTTCGGCACGAGCTGCGAATCGGTTGGCAACATCACCGCCGAGGTGCGCAGGCACTGCAAAAAGCCGCTGATCGTAAAGCTCAGCCCTAATGTGACCGACATCGCCTCGATCGCGCAATCGGCAGAGGCATCGGGCGCTGACGCGCTTTCGATGATCAACACCCTTACGGGTATGCGGATCGACATCAGGACACGCCGTCCGATCATCCGCAACAACACCGGCGGCCTGAGCGGCGCGGCGGTATTTCCCGTAGCGGTCAGAATGGTGTGGCAGGTCGCCAACGCCGTCAAGATCCCGATCATCGGAATGGGCGGCATTTCCACCTGGGAGGACGCCGTTGAAATGCTGATGGCGGGCGCGACCGCTCTCCAGATCGGCACCGTGCTGTTCTCGGATCCCTACGCTCCCGTAAAAATCACCGAGGGACTGAACAGCTTCCTCGACGAAAACGGGATCAAAAGCGTCAGCGAGCTGACGGGAACCGTCATTCCGTGGTAATAAAAAACACAGCCGTAAAGCGGGCGTTTTCCGCTTTACGGCTTTTTTT
>ONIJ01000079.1 GCA_900317875.1 uncultured Eubacteriales bacterium | reverse complement strand
CAAATTTTCAGGTTCTAATTTGGGCATTTTTCACAAAAGCAGTCCATCATTGCATACAAAAACGGCCAGCTCTGAATGAACAGAGCTGACCGCTGATTATTACTATTCAAAAATATCAGCCGATAAATCTTACCTTAACAACGCCCTCAACAGCTGCGAGCTTGTCGGCGTCGTCCTGAGTTGCGCCGTCGATGATGGTGTAGGCGTACTCGCCGCGAGTCTTGGTGTTGAAGCCTGTCATACCGGCAACGGCTACGGACTTAACGTCTGCGTCAGCCTTGCTGATTACGGTCACGCGGCTGCCGTTTCTGGGAACGGAAAGCGCGGGAAGGTTAACGGAGTTAACAATATTGCCGTTTTCGATGAAATCCTTGATCTGGTTGCACGCCATAACAGCGCAGTTGTCCTCAGATTCGGGAGTTGAAGCGCCGAGGTGAGGAATTACGATAACGTTCTCCTCGCCGAGGATCTTATCGTTGCCGAAGTCGGTTACGTACTTTGCAACCTTGCCGCTCTTGAGCGCGTCGAGAAGCGCGTCGCAGTTTACAAGGCCGTCGCGGCTGTAGTTGAGGATGCGGACGCCGTCGCGCATTTTGGCGATCATATCGGCGTCTACGAGATCCTTGGTATCGGGAAGGAGCGGAACGTGGATCGAGAGATAGTCGCAGTTGACCATTACTTCCTCGTTGCTGCCCATAATCTTAACGGCGGGATCGAGCTTTGCCTTGTTAGCCTCGGAGAGGAAGGGATCGAAGCCGATTACGTCCATACCCACGGCTACAGCTACGTTTGCAACCAGAATACCGATTGCGCCGAGACCTACAACGCCGAGAGTCTTGCCTGTGATTTCGGGGCCTACGAACTGGCTCTTGCCCTTTTCTACCTTCTTGCCCATTTCGTCGCCTGTGCCCTTGAGGGTTTTTGCCCACTCAATGCCCTCTACGACCTTTCTGGATGAGAGAAGCAGACCTGTGAGAACGAGCTCCTTAACGGCGTTTGCGTTTGCGCCGGGTGTGTTGAATACGCAGATTCCCTGCTCGGTGCACTTATCCTTTGGGATGTTGTTTGTACCGGCGCCGGCTCTTGCGATCGCAAGGAGGTTCTCGCCGAACTCCATATCGTGCATTGCAGCGGAGCGAACGAGGATAGCGTCGGGATTCTGAACGTCGTCGCCGCAGGTGTAGTTGTCGCCGAGGCGCTTTGTGCCGACAGCGGCGATCTTATTTAATGTCAAAACATTATACATATCTGTCAATCCTTCTTTATTATGATATATAGCGGGCGTGTTTTTTTGAAACACGCCCTGAATCTATTAATTACAGATTAAAATTACTTGTTTTCAGCTTCGAACTTCTTCATGAAGTCAACCAGAGCAACAACACCCTCGTAAGGCATAGCGTTGTAGATGGAAGCTCTCATACCGCCGACTGTTCGGTGACCCTTGAGGTTAACAAGACCTGCCTCGGTGGACTCCTTGACGAACTTAGCGTCGAGGTCAGCGTCGCCTGTTACGAAGGGAACGTTCATCAGAGAACGGTCCTCGGCAACGACTGTGCCCTTGAACAGCTCGGAGCTGTCGAGGAAATCGTAAAGGAGCTTAGCCTTTTTCTCGTTGAGCTCCTGCATTTTCTCAAGACCGCCGATGTCGTTCTTGATCCACTCGAGAACGAGCTTAGCGATGTAGATGGAGTAGCAGGGCGGAGTGTTGTAGAGCGACTGTCCGTCAGCATGAGTCTTGTAGTTGAGCATTGTAGGTGTGATGTCCATAGCGTTGCCGAGAAGATCCTCTCTTACGATCGCGATGGTAACGCCTGCGCCCGACATATTCTTCTGAGCGCCTGCAAACAGAGCGCCGAACTTGGTGATGTCCAGAGGAGCGGAGCAGATGCAGGAGGAGATGTCCGCGATGAGCGGAATATCGCCTGTGTCGGGAAGCTCGTGATATACGGTACCGTAAATGGTGTTGTTCATGCAGATGTAAACATAGTCAGCGTCCTCGCGGAACATCGACTTGTCTGTCTTGGGAATGTAGGTGAAGGTCTTGTCAGCCGAAGAAGCAACCGCCTGAGCGTCGCCGTAGCGCTGAGCCTCCTGGAGAGCCTTCTTTGCCCACTGACCTGTTACGATGTAGTCAGCCTTGTTGTTCTTGTTCATAAAGTTGAGCGCAACCATAGCGAACTGCGTCGAGCCGCCGCCCTGGAGGAACATTACCTTGTAGTTGTCGGGAATGTTCATCACTTCTCTGAGAAGCGCTTCGGCGTCCTTGATGATCTTGTCAAACGCCTTGCTGCGGTGGGACATTTCCAATACGCTCTGACCGGTGCCCTCGTAGTCGAGCATCTCGGCTGCGGCTTTCTTCAATACAGACTCAGGCAGCATTGAAGGACCTGCGGAAAAATTGTAAACTCTTGCCATGTTTAAAACTCCCTTTTCATTGTAGTGTGGGTACTGTTGATTACTCTCCAAATTACCCCATTCTAATCTACCATAACAGTAGTCATTATACGCTTTTTAAAATGTTATGTCAATATTTAGAGTGACAATTGGTTAAAATTTTAACAATATCTTTTTTGTCACGCCTTGATTTCACCAATCACTGACAATATATCCTTTTTCATCCTGATTGCTTCGTTTCTTGCGGCTTCGGCAAAGTCCTCCTCAGTGAGTCCCTGAGCCTTCCACGCGCACATAATTCCGCGCGATGAATTGATGACAGCGCCGAGACCGTTCTTATCGAAGGCGTTCTTCGCGTCGTTCGCGCCGCCGCCCTGAGCGCCGTAGCCGGGCACGAGGAAGAAGGTGTGCGGCGCCTTTTCGCGCATTTCTTTGAGCTGGTCGGGATAGGTGGCTCCGACGACCGCACCGACGCCCGAGTAGCCGTATTTGCCCGTCAGCTCCTCTCCCCAGCTCTCGCACATTCTGCCCATCTGCTCATAAACGGACGCGCCGTTTTCCAGCTTCATATCCTGAAGCTCGCCGGAGCTCGGGTTTGAGGTTTTTACGAGGACGAAAATGCCCTTGTCGCGCTCCCTGCAGACGTTTAACAGCGGCTTGATACCGTCGGTTCCGAGATAGCCGTTAACGGTAAGAGCGTCCGCGCCGAAGGCTTCAACGCTCTCGCCTGCAACATCGACCGCGCCGAGGTGAGCCACGGCATACGCCTCCATAGTGGTGCCGATGTCGTTGCGCTTGCCGTCGGTGATGACAAACATACCCTTTTCCCGGGCGTAGGCGATGGTTTCGCTGAGCGCCTTTACGCCCTGCCAGCCGTACATCTCATAGTAAGCTGCCTGCGGCTTGATTGCCGGAACGATGTCGTAAATCCTGTCGATGATCGCCTTGTTGAATTCGAGCAGAGCGGCAGCCGCGCCCTCAAGAGTCTTTCCGTACTTTTCAAAGCAGGCGTTTTTGATCGAGGCGGGAACGTAGTCGAGCTTGGGGTCGAGTCCCGCGACAGTGGGATTTTGCTTTTCGATGATGTTTTCAATCAGTCTGTCAAATGCCATTTTCTTCCTCCTCAAATAATGCGCACGGCACAATTAATTACTGCCGGCGCGAAATTGTTTTCACTTAACTCATTATGAATTGATGATGTCGTACAGGTCGTTGGCGAACTTGTAATAGTCCTTTCTGCCGTCCTGAACGAACTGGATCGCGGGGCGCGGATGAGTGTTGTACTGACCTGTGAGCATATAGGGAACGTCGTAGCCCCACTTTACGCCCTCCTCGCGAAGCTTTGTCATCTGGTTCTGCATCATTTTGATGATGGGATTCACCTTGTATTTCGGGTTTTTCAGGAAACCGAGCAGCAGCTCAAGCGCGCAGTTGCCGGCGCCTCTGCCCATTCCGTCAACCGTGGCGTCGAGGTAGCTTGCGCCGTAAGCCATCGCCTCGATCGTGTTCGCAAAGGCGAGCTGCTGGTTGTTGTGAGCGTGAATACCCGTCAGTTTGCCGTATTTCTCGGCAATTTCGCCGTACATCTCGGCGTAGCGGCGAGCCTCCTCGGGATAGAGGGAGCCGTAGCTGTCCACGATGTAGAAGCAGGAAACGGGAGTCTGTCCGAGAATTTCGAGCGCGGTGCGCAGATCCTCGGTCCTTGCCTTTGAGATCGCCATAATATTTATCGTGGTTTCGTAGCCCTGCTTCGCGCAATACTCGATCATTTCAACTGCCGCGGGAATTGTGTTGATGTAGGTCGCGATGCGGATAAGGTCGATAGGGCTTTCGCTCTTGGGAATGATGTCCTCCTCGAAGTCGGTTCTGCCAACATCAGCCATAACCGCGATTTTCAGCTTTGTGTTGTTCTCGCCGACGATGTCGCGTATGTCGCTGTCGTTGCAGAACTTCCACTTGCCGAAGTCGTCCTCGTCAAAGATTTCCTTCGACGCCTTGTAGCCGAACTCCATATAGTCCACGCCCGCCTTGAGATTTGCCTTGTACAGGTCGCGTACAAATTCGTCCGAAAAACGGAAGTCGTTGCAAAGACCGCCGTCGCGGATGGTAGCGTCTACCACCCTGATGTCCTGTCTGACCGACAGAAGATTACCCTTTTGTGCCAATTTACCTCACTCCTGTTTTACATAACACAGGCGAGCAACGCCCGCCTGCATTACTGTTTATTGATTATTTTTCCCCTGACGGCGCCATTGCGCCGCTCTTATTCAGCGCTGTAAACAACGCTTCCGTCAAGAATTGTCTTTCTGACTCTGCCCGTAAGCGTCATACCCTTGAAGGGCGTGTTTTTGCTTTTGCCGTGGAGCTTTTCAACGTCCACCGTCCACTTTTCATCGAGGTCGACGAGCGCGATGTCTGCGGGAGCGCCGACCGATAGGGTTCCGGCGCTGATCCCGAGAATTTTCGCGGGATTGACGGACATTTTTTTGACAAGCTCGTCAAATGGCAGGATCCCCGTTTTCACGAGATATGTAATACCGACCGCCAGAGAGGTTTCCATACCGATCGAGCCGTTGGGAGCGGCGGCAAAGTCCGCCTTTTCCTCGGGCGCGTGCGGCGCGTGGTCGGTCGCTATGCAGTCGAGAGTGCCGTCCAGAAGTCCTTCGGTGATCGCCTCGACGTCCTCCGCCGTCCTGAGAGGCGGATTCATACGAAAGTCGGCGTCGCGTGAAAGGAGCTCCTTTTCGGTGAGCGAGAAGTAATGCGGTGCGGTTTCCGCCGTGACCTTCACTCCCCTGCGCTTTGCGTCGCGGACGAGCGCCACGCTCGTTTTGGTGCTGACGTGGCAGATGTGGACCGGGACGTTTTCGGCAGCCGCGAGCGCTATTTCGCGAGCGGTGCCGCAGTCCTCTGCGGCGGCGGGAATCCCCTTTACGCCGAGCTTTTCGGACACTTCTCCCTGATTTATCTTTCCGCCGTCGGCGAGAAATAGATCCTCGCAGTGTGCGACGACAGTCATTCCCAGCTTTGGCGCGAGCTTCATCGCGTCGCTGAGATATTTTGTGTTCTCAACAGGTCTGCCGTCATCGCTGAGTCCGACCGCTCCCGCGGCCTTGAGCGCCGCCAAATCGGTGGGTTCCTTGCTTTTAAGCCCTTTTGTTATGCTCGCCGCAACGTAAACCCTGGCGTCGGCGCCCTTTGCCTTGTCGAGAATATATTTAACGGTTTCGGGATTATCCGTGACGGGAGAGGTGTTCGGCATAGCCAAAAGGCTCGTAACGCCTCCTGCCGCCGCAGCGCGGCAGCCCGACAGAATATCCTCCTTGTGAGTCTGTCCCGGGTCGCGGAGGTGAACGTGCATATCCACCAGTCCCGGGATCGCGTACAGTCCGTCGGCGCCTATCACTTCGCCGTCTGAGGATAGATTTTCCCCTATCGCGGCTATTTTGCCGTCGCGCACCAGAATGTCCGCTTTGCTGTTTATTCCGTCCGCCGGAGAAACCACGCGGGCGTTTTTAATAAGTAATTCCATATTGTTTCCTCATTGGTCGCCGCGCGGTCTGCTTCCGCTCGGCGGTCTGCGGTCATCCCGGCTGTGAACCTGAACCAGACCGTTGCTGTCGCGGCGGCGCTCCTGAGCGGCGCGCTGCTGACGGCGGCGCTCGATCTGCTTCTGACGGCGCTCCTCCTCGGCTTTTTTGCGCTTGTTTATCGCGCGTCTGCGCTTGATCGAACGCTTGACGTTAGTAGCGAAGTAGCCGCAGTGCGTACCGAAGTTTTTCAGTCCGCTGCCGACCTTTTTCATCGTTTCCGAGAATCTTTCGCCCTCATACTCGGGCTCCTGCTCGATCTGCTCCGCCCTGTGCTCGACCTCGCCGATGACGTCGTATTCCTCGGCTTCCTCGATTTCCTGACTGCTTATTACGCCGATCACCCTTCTGGGCGCCTCGTCAAAGAAATCGTTGCTGCTTTTGAATTTACCCTGATCGGATTCCTCGCGGGCGAGCACCTCGTCGTTTACAAACTCCTCGAACTCCTCGTCAGATTCAGGCTCCGGTTCATCGCCGGGCTCTTCCTCGTCCTCGGAATCATCGGACTCATCCGGTTCTTCCGCTTCTTCTTCCGGTTCTTCTTCAAAATCATCTTCGGGTTCCTCATCGAAGTCCTCCTGAGGCGGCGCATAAGGCGCTTCCTCGGGTTGAACGTCCTCGTCCTCCGAAATCTGCTCAATATTCATCTCGGGCGCTTCCCAAGCCTCTTTTTGAGCGTAGGCTGATGCAGCGGATTCCTCCGCCGCGGGATTTTGCGGCGCTTCCTCATTTTCGGGTTCATCCTCGAAAAAGTCGGAAATCGCGTCGGCTTTTTGGATCACACTGTCCCTAACCTCCTCGTTGTCCTCGGAGTCAGCCTCTGTTGCGGGCAGTGCGACATTAAAATTTTCGTCGTCCCCCAGGTCGCCCAGAAGTCTTTCGATATCCTCGTCTGAATACTTTCTGTCGGGTACGTCGATGTCATATGATTTGGGAGTGTAGCTGCGTCCGGCAGGCCTTTCGGTCTCCTCGGGAGCCATACGGCGCGCGTGCTTCTCCTCATAAACGGGTTCCTCAACTGCCGCGGGACGTTCCTCGGAATAGCTGTCGTCGGAATAGCTGTCGCTGAAATCATCGGAGTAGTCGTCCGCGGGCTTTTTCACGGGTTCCACGTCCTCGTATACCGGGGCTCTGCGGGTTTTGTGCTTGTCGGCAAGCTCCTTGAGGATCTTGTCGTTATCGTTCTTCATTTTACGCTTTTTGCCTTTTTTGACAACGATGACCAAAACGATAATCAGAATCAACGCGACTGCAGCCGCTCCGATCCCCACGTAAATCATCCACATTTTGCTGTTGCCGTCGGAGTTCTTGGGGAAGCTCACCGTGGAGGTGATTCCCTTTAAGATGCTGTAATCCTCCGGCTTTACATCGCCCCCGTTGCGGAAGAGAGTGAGCGTGATGATCTTTCCGTTGTTAACAGTTTCGGCTCTGTACTGGCGGGTGTTTTCGGTGGTAATATTGAAGAAAAGCCACGCCAGACCGTTGCTCGCCTCGTCGGCAGTGCCCGTGTGATAAATCGTGGAAGCCTTAGAGGTGCTAATGGTGTTCTGCTTGATTTCCTCGAGCTGAGCGGCAGAGTATTTTGAATAGCTGTCCATCTCCTTGGAATAAGGGGTTTCGCTGTAGCTCAAGGTAAGGATTATCTCGTCGTTGTCATCCATTGCGTGGAGATAACCGTTCGATTCCTCAAAATCGCGCATAACGTCGCTGTAGCTGAGCTTGTGACGCGAAAAATAACGGTCGTTTGTCTGCGAAAATCTTGTTACGTACGACATATTGTCGGGGAGCTTGAGCTCCAGATTGTCGCATTCCTTAATTTTGACGGTTTCGCTTGCCGCCGCGACTGTCAGCGCGGATACCGCGCATACCAAAACGCAAAGCGCAAGCGCACACAGCCTTTTTGCAAGGTTTTTCATTATCATTCCTCCAGACGGCACATTTGCGCCGCTATTATTTCAATTATTGCATACTCTATCATTATACATAAATCTCCACGGAAACGCAAGCGCATTATTACAAAAATTTAACTTTTTCGCGCGTAAATATCTGTGGCACTTTTTACAGTTTTTTAGGGGCTCGCCTAAACAAAAGCAAAGAAAAACCGCCGCGTAAGCCGCGGCGGGAATAAATGTATTAAAGCTGATGATGGAAGGTCGGCACCAGAGCGCTGAGCAGCTCGACCGTTTTTTCGCTGTCGTTGTCGTTTGCGCTGTTGCGCAGGCTGTTGAGCTTGGCGAGCATATCGTCGGCGTCGATCTGGATTTGATTGCCGATAAAGATTTTCTTGTTGGCGGTGGATTTGAGTCCCTCCTCGTCCATAAGCAGCTCCTCAAAGAGCTTTTCGCCAGGGCGGAGACCTGTAAAGATGATCGGGACCTCATCATAGGGAACCTTGCCGTACATACGGATGAGATTTTCCGCGAGCGTTGTGATTTTGACGGGAGCGCCCATATCAAGAACGAAAATCTCGCCTCCTTTAGCCATTGAACCCGCTTCGAGCACCAAAGACACCGCCTCGGGGATCGTCATAAAATAGCGGATTATATCGGGATGGGTGACCGTAACGGGCGAGCCGCTCTCGATCTGACGGCGGAACAGCGGGATGACCGAGCCGTTGGAGCCGAGCACGTTTCCGAAACGAGTCGTCACAAACTCGGTATGCGTGGTTGTCTGAGCCTTGTACTGAATTATCATTTCACAGGCTCGCTTTGTGGCGCCCATTACATTGGTGGGATTTACCGCCTTGTCGGTGGAAATCATAACAAACTTGTCCGCCTTATAAAATTCGGCGAGGGTAGCCACATTAAAGGTTCCGAACACGTTGTTTTTAACAGCTTCCTCGGGTACGGTTTCCATCAGCGGAACGTGCTTGTGAGCGGCTGCGTGGAAAACGACCTGGGGACGGTATTTTTTGAAAATGCACTCCATCTTGTCGTAGTCGCGGACAGATGAAATCAGGGTAACCAGATTGAGCGAGTCGCCGTATTCCAGGCGGAGCTCCTGCTGAATATCATAAGCGTTGTTTTCGTAAATATCGACAATGATGATCTGCCTTGGAGAATATTTTGCGATCTGCCGAACCAGCTCGCTGCCGATCGATCCGCCGCCGCCCGTAACCATACAGACCTTGCCGCAGATAAAATCCGCGATTTTTTTGCGGTTGAACTGAATCGGTTTTCTTCCGAGAAGGTCTTCGATTTTGATTTCTTTTGCCTGAGAAATGAGCTGCGGATCGTTATCCTTGAGGAGCAGCTCGCTGAGGTATGGGATCACCCGGATTTTACACTTTGTGGACGAGCAATAATCGAGAATACGGCGTTTTTCTTCCTCCTCGCAGGAAGGAATGGCGACGATGATATTGTCGATTTCAAGCCCCTTGCAGAGCTCGGGGATCTGCGCGCACACGCCCAAAACCTCAACGCCGTGAAAACGCGAGTGGAGCTTTGTGGTGTCGTCGTCGACCATACAGACGGGAAGCAGGTTGGAGGTCGGATTTTTGGGATCGTCCTCGGCGTTCCTGATCTCGGTGAGAATCATTCGTCCCGCGCGTCCGGCGCCGACGATCATCGTACGCTGCAGATTTTCCGTCCTGCCCTCTCGGGTGAGGCTGAGGAATGTGCGTTTGAACAGGAACCTGAAAAGAAGTATGCCGGCAGCGGCGGTAACATAGTACAGCGCGACAAACAACGCTCTCGGGCGCTCAACGGCGTAGGAGCCGTAGCTCAGCAGAGCCAGAACACCGTAGCCGAGCGCAAAGCCCAGCGTTACCGCGGCGCCGCAGATCAGATAGTCACGAATATTGAAATAGCGCCACATTCGCGAGTACGCGCCGAAAACCAACAGCATAACCTCGCAGGTGAGAATGCTTATCAGAATATAATAAAACAGATTTCCGCTGGCTTCCGAACTGACCACCTTTACCAGCGAAAGCACATAGTTCAAAATTATTCCGCTGATTGTGATGATAAATATGTCGGCAAGCAGCAAAACGAATTTGCGGATATTAAAACTTTTCATAGCCGTTCTACTCCCGTGAACTCAATTATTTTGCTTCTGATTATTAAGCGCAAACAAAGTCAGTATAATTATAGCCCAAGGAAAGCGAAAAGTCAATCGCATTATTTATCCCAACACCTTTTTGGCGGTGTCTACGCTCTCTTTTGCGTCGCGGCAATAGTAATCGGCGCCGATTTTCATAGCGTATTCTTCGGTGAGCACAGCACCTCCGACGAACACCGTGCACCTGCTGCTGCCGTCGGGATTTTGCAGCGCGGGAGTTTCGCGCACAAGGCGGATCGTGTCCTCCATACTCTTGAGAGTGGTCGTCATAAGCGCCGAAAGCCCTATCATAGTTATGTTCTGCTCAACCGCCGTGTCGACAACGAGCTGAGGATCGACGTCCTTTCCGAGGTCGACTACGGTGTAGCCGTAATTGTCGAGCAGCACCTTTACGATGTTCTTTCCGATGTCGTGAATATCGCCCTTAACGGTGGCGAGAATGATTTTTCCCTTGCTGACGTTCTCGCCGCCCGCCTTGCTGAGATGGTTCTTGATGACGTTGAAGCACTCCTGAGCGGTATTGGCGCTCTGAATGAGCTGCGGCAGGAAAATTTTGTTCTTCTCGAAATCCTCTCCCACTCTGTCGAGCGCGGGAATAAGCATTTCATTCACCACGACCATCGGGTCGGTGTCGGCGAGAAGCTGCTCGGTGACGAGCGCTCCTTCCTTTTTAAGTCCGCTGTAAACCGCCGCCTCGAGGCTGAGGTTTTCCTGAGCCGCGGGCTTTTTCTTCTCGGGAACATCGCCCGAGTAGCTCTCGATGAATTCCAGCGAGTTTTTGTCGATTCCCGAAAGCACCCTGTAGGCGCGCACCGCGCCCGTCATCGCGTCAACGTTCGGGTTGATGATCGGAAGGTCAAGCCCCTCCTCCAGCGCCATTGTGAGGAAGGTGCTGTTGACCAGCTCGCGGTTCGGCAGTCCGAAGGAGATATTTGAAACGCCGAGACAGGTTTTGCAGCCAAGCTCGGTTTTTACGCGGTGAAGCGCCTTCAGGGTTTCGCGGCAGGCGTCCTGCTCGGCGGAAACCGTGAGGGTAAGGCAGTCGATGTAGACGTCGCGCCTGTCGATTCCGAGCGCCTCGGCACGGCTGACAATGCGCTTTGCGATTTCAAATCTGCCCTCGGCTGTCTTGGGAATACCGCCCTCGTCGAGGGTGAGTCCCACAACCGAGGCTCCGTATTTTTTGACGAGCGGGAGCACGCTCGAAAGGCTCTTTTCCTCGCCGTTGACCGAGTTGACGATCGGCTTGCCGTTGTAGCAGCGCAGTCCGGCCTCGAGCACGTCGGGCTTTGTTGAGTCTATCTGAAGCGGCGCGTCGCACACGCTCTGAATAGCCTTGAGCACGCGCACCATCATTGTTTTTTCGTCGATTTCGGGGTGGCCGACGTTTACGTCGAGGATCTCGGCGCCGCCGCTCACCTGAGAAAGCGCCTGGGTGAGGATGTAATCGATATTGTTGTCGACGAGAGCCTGCTTGAACAGCTTTTTGCCCGTAGGGTTGATACGCTCGCCGATAATCCGCGGACCGTTGATCTCAACGGCTGTGCTCGCGCTGCACACGGTGGTGTCCGCGGTTTTTGGGCAGGGCTTGAAGCTCTCGTTCTCAAGCATTTTTTTAAGCTCCGAAATGTATTTGGGAGTTGTGCCGCAGCAGCCTCCGGCGAACTTTACGCCGTAGGGCAGCAGCGACTTTACACACTCAGCGAATCGGTCGGGCAGAATGTCGTATTCATTGCTGTTCGGATCGGGCAGTCCCGCATTCGCCTTAACAATAAGCGGAAGGTCGGTGTAGCGTGTCATTTCCGCGATTACGGGTTCGAGCTCATCCGGACCGAGCGAGCAGTTAACTCCCACAGCCTTTACGCCGAGTCCCGAAAGTGTCGCCGCTGCCGAGGCAGGTGAAACGCCCGTAAAGGTTCTTCCGTTGCGTTCAAAGGTCATTGTGGCGATGATCGGCTTGTCGCTGTTTTCGCGTGCCGCGAGCACCGCCGCCTTGAGCTCATAGAGGTCGGTCATCGTTTCGAGGACGATCAGATCCGCGTCCTTTCCCGCGATAACCTGCTGCTTGAAATATTCGTATGCCTCCTCAAAGCGAAGCGTGCCCGCGGGCTCGAGCAGCATCCCCACAGGCCCGAGGTCGAGCGCGACCAGCGCCCTTCCGCCTGCCGCGCGGCGCGCGTTGGCGACGCCTGCGGAGATGATCTCCTCGACGGAGTAGCCGCTGTCGGCGAGCTTGTAGGCGTTCGCGCCAAAGGTGTTTGAATAAACTATGTCGGCGCCCGCTTCGATGTAAGCCCTGTGAAAGGACTCGATCAGTTCGGGACGGGTTATATTGAGAGTTTCGGGAGAGTGGTCATATTTGGCTCCGCTTTTCTGAATGAGCGTGCCCATTGCTCCGTCGAGCAGAATAAACTCCCTTGTTTGAAGCAGAGTATTAAAATCCACAG
This sequence comes from uncultured Eubacteriales bacterium, assembly GCA_900317875.1. Taxonomy (GTDB): domain Bacteria; phylum Bacillota; class Clostridia; order Oscillospirales; family Acutalibacteraceae; genus Ruminococcoides. The sequence goes on along the minus strand of ONIJ01000079.1, from coordinate 1,978 downwards.
TGATCACCGTTCTTTCTGTATTTACAGGTTTCGCGCAGGCTGCAGACCGCACAGCCGCGCCTGACCTTTGCAACCGGCGTTTTCGAGAGCCCCGCGATTGCCGTAACGGACTTTGCAGGCACCAGCAGACAGCTTTCGCTGACGCTCAGTCCGATTTTTCTCGGCGCGTCGAGCAGCCTGAGAAACGTTTTTTGAAGAGTTATCGGGTAGTCGCCGTAGCCGGGACTGAAACGGAAGGTAAGGTACCATCCCCCGTTTTCTTCCGCGAGCTGTTCGTCCGCCTGACGGCAGACCTGCTCGATCGCCGTGCTCGCAAGAGCGTCGAGAGCCACTGCCTGAGCCATATCGCGCACCTGAGCCACGCGGATGAGTCTGTCGACCTCCGCACCCAGAGTCGCGCACATTATCGCCGCGCGCGGGCAGCCCTCGAGATGGCGCCTGACGTCCTCTCCGACAAGCAGCTCCTCATAAGGCAGCTCAATTATTTTGTAAAGGACCTTCGGCCGCGCCGCCTTTAACAGCTGCGCCTCGCAGATATTCAGAAGGCTCTCCATTTTTTCGTTCATCTCAACCCGCGCTCCGCCCATATAGCGAACCGCTTCGCGCCTGTTGAGCTTTTCGAGCGCTATCACAGCAGGTTTTCCACTGCGCGGGTGATTTTTTCCGCGATGTAGGGATTGTTCATTGTGTAGAGGTGGATACCGTCCACGCCGTTGGCGAGCAAATCGACAATCTGCTCGACCGCGTAGGCGATGCCCGCGTCGCGCAGAGCCTCGGGCTTGCTTTCGTATTTCTGCATCATCTTGACAAATTTCGCCGGAAGGCTGGCGCCGCAGAGCGACACCATCCGCTCGATCTGTCTTTTATTGGTGACGGGCATAATTCCCGCCTCGATCGGGACGTTGATCCCCGCGATTTTAGTGCGCTCGATAAAGCGATAGAAAAGCGCGTTGTCGAAAAAGAGCTGACTGATAAGATGCTCGGCGCCGGCGTCGACCTTCTTTTTGAGGTTGAGCACGTCCTCGACCTCGTTTTCGGCGTCGATGTGGGTTTCGGGATAGCAGGCGCCGCTGACGTCAAAGTCGCCGTTCTGTCTGATGTAGGCAACGAGCTCGCTCGCGTAGCGGAAGTCCTTTTGCGGCTCAACTCCGTCCACATAGTCGCCGCGCAGCGCGAGGATATTCTCGATCCCGTGCGCCCTGAAATCGGCGAGGGTTTCGTCGATCATCTGCTTCGTGCTGTTTACGCAGGTGAGGTGAGCCACCGACTCAACCTTGAAGTCATGTTTGATTTTTGAAGCGATGTCAACCGTGCGGCTGTGACCGCCCGAACCGCCCGCTCCGTAGGTTACGCTGATAAAGTCGGGCCTGAGCGCGCAGATCTCCTCGAGCTTGACGAAAACCGACTCGATTGGCGAATCTTTTTTCGGCGGAAAAACCTCAAAGGAAAATACCGTTTTGTCATTGTCAAATAAGGATTTTATCTTCATAAATATCAACTCACAATAATTTTAAAATATCAGGTTTGATTATAGCACCTTTTCAGCCAAATAGCAAGCGCGAAAGCAAATCCTATTAATTTCGTAGGATTTAAGGTTTAACGCAGGGCGATAAGTGGTCAATATGCGCAAAAGCGGAGCAGACCTTTCGGCCGCTCCGCTATGAAATCAAATAAATTCCGCGACTATTCTCTGCATAGCCGTAACATCCCGGACATTGACCTTTCCGTCACGGTTCATATCGGCGAGCTTATACTGTTCGTCGGTGAACTCGTCAAACTCCGCGAGGAAACGCTGCAGGATCGTGATGTCCTTTATTGTGACCTTGCCGTCGCCGTTCAGATCTCCGATCACCGGCTCGGGAACCGGTTCCGTGGTCGGTTCGTCGGTAGAAGGCTCAAGCGTTGTCGGCTCCAAGGTAGTCGGCTCAAGAGTAGCAGGCTCCTCGGTGGTCGGCTCTGTGGCTTCGGTTTCCTCGGT
>ONIJ01000106.1 GCA_900317875.1 uncultured Eubacteriales bacterium | reverse complement strand
TCAACGCTGCTATGAAGGCTGCTGCTTCCGAGTCCTTCGGCTACAACGAGGATCCCATCGTTTCTTCCGACGTTATCGGTATGAGATTCGGTTCCCTGTTCGACGCTACTCAGACAATGGTTTCCAAGGTTGCAGACGACCTCTATGAGGTTCAGGTTGTTTCCTGGTATGACAACGAGAACTCCTACACCAGCCAGATGGTTAGAACAATCAAATACTTCGCAGAGCTGTAATTAATGCTTCAATAAGCGAAAATCAAGGGCGCGCTTCCGAGGAGGCGCGTCCTTTTTCTGTTTCAAATACGGCTTTATTACGGCGTTTTTGGCTCTGCAGCTCGTTTTTGTTAACATTTTATAAAAAATAGACGAAAAATTCGTTTGGAAATTTTCCGATTTGCTTGAAATTCACATAAATCTTTGGTATTATATATAGTAGATAAATATATGATAGGCGGATTGCGTGATTCCCGCCCGCTTCCCCTGATTCAACATAGGAGTTGAAGATATGAATTACAGCTTTAACGACGAACGCAGCGAACTTACAAAATTCTGTGAGGGCGACAGCGCGCGCGCTTTCGACTATTTCGGCGCGCACTTTGAGCAGCGCGGCGGCGAGTGGGGCGTAATGTTCCGCGTGTGGGCTCCCAACGCGAAAAGCATTGCCGTGACGGGCGATTTCAACGATTGGAGCCGCGACGCGTCCTATATGTCCAAGCGCGACTGCGGAGTGTGGGAGCTTTTTATCGCAGGTGTTGAGCAGGGACAGAGCTATCAGTACTGCATTGAAACCCCCGAGTCCGAAAAAATTATGAAGGCGGATCCGTTTGCGTTTTTTGCGCAGGTCCAGCCTAACCGCGCCTCGCGGGTTTACGATATTAATAACTACGAATGGGGCGACAGCGAGTGGCGCGAAAGCCGCCGCGGAGTTGATTCGCTCACTCAGCCGATGAACCTTTACGAGGTTCACCTCGGTTCCTGGAAGCGCAACGAGGACGGCAGCTTCTATTCCTACCGGCAGTATGCCGACGAGCTTGCGGATTACGTTTCGGGGATGCACTACACCCACGTGCAGCTTATGCCGATGATGGAATTTCCGTTTGACGGAAGCTGGGGATACCAGACGACCGGATATTTTGCGCCGACCTCACGTTTCGGCGAGCCGAAGGACTTTATGTACCTTGTGGACAGGCTCCATCAGGCGGGCATCGGCGTGTTTCTCGACTGGGTACCCTCAAATTTCCCCAAGGATGACTTCGCGCTCTCGAAATTTGACGGCACTGCTCTGTTTGAGGACGAAGATCCAAAGCTCGGCGAGCGTCCCTCGTGGGACACCTGTCTGTTCAACTTTGCAAAGCCCGAGGTGCTCAGCTTCCTCGTTTCCTGCGCCAATTTCTGGCTTGAATATTATCATCTCGACGGCCTGCGCGTCGGTTCACTCTCCTCAATGCTCTACCTCGACTACGGAAAGTCGCCGAGCGAGTGGGAGCCGAACAAGTACGGCGGAAAGGAAAACCTCGAGGCTATCGAGTTCGTAAAGCGCCTCAACACGGCGGTTCATCTTTTCCACCCCGAGGCGGTTATGTCAGCCGAGGAAAAAACCTCGTGGTCAAAGCTCACCCACAAAATCGAGGAGGGCGGAATGGGCTTTGATTACAAGTGGAACGGCGGCTGGATGAACGATATGATCAACTATATGACTCTCGAACCGCAGTGGAGACCGTTCAATCACGACAATCTGACTTACAGCTTCTTCTACGCGTTTTCCGAACACTTTTTGCTCCCGCTTTCTCACGACGAGGTGGCGCGCGACAAGGGCTCAATGCTCGCGCGTTTTCACGGCGGCGAGGGCGATAAGTTCGCCGACTACAGGGCGTTTATTACATATATGTACGCCCATCCGGGCAAAAAGCTCGTATTTATGGGCTCCGAGATCGCCCGCGTGATGTCATGGGACTACGAAAAATCCATTGACTGGGGCGTTGTAAAGGACGAGAGATACAGCAAGCTGCGCGACTTTTTCAGACAGCTCAATCAGTTCTATCTTGAGAACCGTCCGTTCTTTGAGCGCGACGCGAGCTGGAAGGGCTTTGACTGGATACATCACGACGACTACACCAACTCGGTGATCGCCTTCAAGCGCACCGATCAGGATGAAAACGAAATCATAGCTGTCTGCAACTTCAGACCGATAAAACACGATAAATATTTCATAGGCGTGCCGAAGAACGCGGTTTACGCCGAGGTGTTCAACTCCGACCGCGCCGAATTCGGAGGAACGGGTGTGCTCAACGGCGACAACATCTGTCCCGTGCCGAAAAAGATCCACGGCTATAACTACGGAGTTCCTCTCACGCTTCCGCCGATGGGCGTAATTTACCTCAAATGCGTCGGCGACGTCAAAGAGTAATCAATTGTTTGTCAATTATGCCAACAATATTGGAAACAATTAATCTATATAAGAAAACGGAGGTTTTTGCATGCAAATGTTCCCAAAACAGGAAGTAGTAGCGATGCTGCTTGCGGGCGGACAGGG
>ONIJ01000020.1 GCA_900317875.1 uncultured Eubacteriales bacterium | reverse complement strand
CCGTCACTGATAACATTGACATCATAGACCTTGTCCGCCCCGAATCTGTGGGGCTGGACGATCGTGACATTTAAGCTATCTATGATGCCTGACTCAAAATTTGCGGCTTCCTCCGTTTCGTCGGGCAGGACTCCGCAGCGCAGAAGGCTGTCGATGTCAGCTTTCAGCTGTATGTCGACGTGATCCTCGTAGACGGTGATCTTGTCAACGATCAGCTGCAAATCGTTGCGGTCGAGCTTCGGCTTGTTAAGGATGTCGTCAAAAATATCGATGGCGAGCTTTGCGGCACGGTTGACGCGGATTATGGTGTTCCTGCGGTCAACGGTCAGCTCGATTTGATTTTGAAGTCCCGCGATCCGCCGTGTGAGGTCGTCCTCCAATTCGTCGTAGGTTTCCTCCAACAGCTCCTCGCGTTCGGGATGCTTCATTATATCGCGGATCCGCTGGCGCTTTGTCGCCTTAAGCTCCTCCTGCAATTCGGCGAGGATCTCCTCGAGGTTTTCCTCGCTGCGGTCGGCTTCTTTGATATCCTCTTCCTCTTTGGCAAGGTCGGAGTTGAGTTGTTCCAACATTCCCGATGAATTATCGCGGATCATCCGGATGTAGAGCTTAAGTATCTCGTCGAGCTTCTCGACACGGATATGGTGGCTGGTGCAGGCTTTCAAGCCGCGCCGATGATAGGTGCCGCAGCGGTAGGCGTCTTTCAGATCAGAGCGGCTCATGGCAAACATGGGGCTTCCGCAGTCGCCGCACACAAGGAATCCAGAATACACGTTATCATATTTTTTCTGACCGCGATAGTGGCTTTTGGAGCGGCTTTCGAGCAGCGCCCTGACCGTCGCAAATTCGCGGTAGCCGATGATCGCCTGATGGTGGTTTTCGATGACGATATGCTCGCTCTCGTCGCGCTTGACGTCCTTGCCGTTGATTTTCTTGCGCGTGTATTTGCTTGAACGCATCGTGCCGATGTAAAAGTCATTTTCGAGGATGCCCTGGATCGTCGCGATCGCCCACGCCGCCTTGACTTCGCGCTTGTATTCCTTGCCTTCCGCTTCCTTGCGCTGGCGCTCGGACATACGCGGCGTCGGGATCCCCTGATCGGTCAGGTGATTGGCGATTCTTTTGTAACCCCAGCCGTCCTGATACAGCCTGAAAATAGTGCGGATAATCTCTGCTTCGGTGGGAACGATCTCAAACTCCTGACGCGCGTTGATGATGTAGCCGTACGGTGCGGCGCATATCCATTTGCCGTCCTGCTGACGCCGGTTTACAACCGAGCGCACCTTTTTGGAGGTGTCCGTGACGGGCATTTCATTGATAAGAAACTGAAACTGGATTTTCAGCCAGTCGTCGTCATTCGGAAAATCAATGCCGTCGCCGATGGAGATGATGCGGATGCCGTAATCGCGCAGGTCCTCAAGCTCCACCAGACCCCGGCTGTTGCGGCGCGAGAATCGGGAAAAATCTTTGACGACCAAGATACCGAAATGGTGATCGAGCAGCTTGCGGCGCATTTTTTGATAGCCCTCGCGCTGCTCGAAGGTATAGCCGGAGCGGTCGCGGTCTTCGTAGAAGGTTAGCGTGCTGCCGGGAAATTTTTGTCTGACATAGTCCTCGATGATCGCTTTCTGGTTTTCGATGGAGGTGTTGTCGCGGTCAAGCTCCTCGTCGACCGAGATGCGGCAGTAGCCGGCGATGTCAAATTTTTCTATCAATATATCCACCTTATTTCATATTGATTATAGATATTATTGTAGCATATTGATACGGTTACTGCAATAGGTAAAAGAAAATTTTTTGAAATTTTGAGATGTAATCCAAAAACAGGGCAGGGTCGCAAAAGGCTATAGATAAATAATTTTGCGAACAGATTGCAATTCGCAATCGTTTGTGGAAAAACACACTTAAGGGAACCTTTAATATCTCCATGCCGTGCATAAGCACGATATTAGATCATTACAGGCTCCCTAAAAAGAGGTGTTATCTATGGCAAAGACAGCTAATGCTTTCATTCGCGTTGATCCTGAAATCAAAGAGCAGGCAGAGAACATTATGAATCGGTCGGAATGTTTCTTAGACAAACTCCAAAACCAATCAGCTATACAGAAAAACATTCCGACAATAATGATACTCTGCAGTGGCAGACGTATTTTAGCTTCACCCTGCGGCGGAAGGCGGAAGCAGACTCTTTTTTTCGGCTTTTACTTCCTGTTCGGCCATAAGAGCGCGGTTGTATTTAAGCAGTGACCCGGTCAGTTCTTCAAGATTACCGCTCCCGGAGCGAAAAACTGCGAGAGTGTATTCATGCTTTTTAAAGTCATCGCAGAATCCAAGCAAACGGCTGTTCAATTCGGCGTCAGCGGATTCAGACTTGGAAAGCCAAATGCTGATGATTCGTTTTTCGTTGTGGACAACAATGCGCATCTGCATCACCTCTTTTTATATTCTTCCCGAATTGAACTGAGCTAAACCAAGTCCTCAATATAATTTGTGTCGATTACGTTGTAGAGCGAGCTCAGAAGGTAACCTCTGGGGTTCTTTATACTTTTTTGAGTTTTGAAATTATAAATGACGCTTTCGATGCATTCGGCGTCCAATTTCAAAAAACGCCAACGAATCAACTCGATGGGCACACTTCTGTTTCGACTTATGTTTATCTTTGCTTCGTCCGTGCAAAATACCCCAACAATGGTATTAACAATATTATCAATAAGATCTTTTCCGTATTGGGCGATGAGGCTTTCATATTCGATTTGATTCTTAACGGATTCTTCAATAGCAAAATAATTCCCTGCGGGATAGATTGATTGATTAGTCTTACTATCATCTTTATTGTTATCTTTATTATTATTTGATGTCCAAATATCACTTTCTGAATGGCTAAGATTTGTCATTCTTGAAAGATCGTTTTCGTCATTGTTGAATGAATTATTAGTGCATTCAAACAGATCCTTAACATATATACGATCCGGTTTGCCCTGACCCTGCTTTTTCCTCGCGATCAAGCCAAATGCCTCCAATTCACGCAATGTTTTAGTCGCCTTGTTGTGTTCACAATGCAATAATCGACAGATCTCAGCGTTCGTGAAAAAGAT
>ONIJ01000165.1 GCA_900317875.1 uncultured Eubacteriales bacterium | reverse complement strand
TCCAAAGGCGCACCGGATGCAACGTCACGTTGCTAGGCGCCGAAGAACAGGTGTTCAACCAGGATTTTAATGGCGAGGGCGATGAGGATAATACCGCCTGCGAGCTCGGCCTTGGACTTGTATTTAGCGCCGAACACGTTACCGATTTTCACTCCGACCGCGGAAATAACGAAGGTGATCGCGCCGATGAGAGCGATGGCGAGCCAGATATTCACGTTGAGGAACGCGAATGTGACTCCGACGGCGAGCGCGTCAATGCTCGTGGCGACGGCGAGTGGAAGCATAACCTTGGGGGAGATGGAGTCGTTGAGCTCCTCGGCCTTGCCAAAGGATTCCCTAACCATATTCGCGCCGATGAAAACGAGCAGACCGAAGGCGATCCAGTGGTCAACGTTCTTGATAAGTCCTTCAAAGCTGCTTCCGAGCAGCCAGCCGATAAGCGGCATAAGCGCCTGAAATCCGCCGAAATACAGTCCCGCTGTCAGCAGATGGCGGGGCTTTAGCTGTTTTACGGAAAGTCCCTTGCAGATAGAAACCGCGAAGGCGTCCATCGCAAGACCGACCGAAAGCAGCAGAAGTTCAAAAATACTCATAAATAACCTCTCTTAAAACACAAGTTGAACAAGAATCATATAAACGGCTACGCCGCCGAATACGCTTATAAGCGTATTGCGCAGCCACACGTGCATACCCACCACGAACGCAGCGGCAATCAGCTCGGGCAGAGCATATGGATAGGATGTAAAAGCCGCGCCCTTAAAACAGTATACGACCAGCATTCCGATAATAGCATATGGCAGCACTCCGCCCAAATATGTGATGACCTTTGGGCGCGCACGCCCTTCGGGAAACGCGAGGAACGGCAAAAACCGCGTAAACGCAATGACAGCCGCCATAACGAGCACCTGCAGCAGCGGGTGAATGTTAATCATCGCCGCTCACCTCGCCTTCCGCCTTTTCAAGCCTTTTTCTCAGCAGCATAAGCTCGACGGAGATCAAAAGGAGCGAAGGCACAATAAAGTACTCCGCGCCGAAAACCGCCAGGCAAGCCGCTGTTGTCGCCACGCCCAGGATCGCGGGCAGGCGGGTTTTGCAGGTGAGCCACTGCTCAACCATAATGACGATGAAAAGAGCGGTCATCGCGTAGTCGATTCCCGTGCTCGGGAACGGCAAAAACATTCCCAGCACCGCGCCGAGCACGCAGCCTGTGATCCAATAGCTGTGGTTGAGCGCGGTGAGGAAGAAGTAGTATTTTTTATGGTTGATTTCGTCGCCGAGCTCGGTAGTGGCGGTGATCGAGTAGGTCTCGTCGGTCAGTCCGAAGATGAGATAGGGCTTGGCAATGCCGGTGCCGCGGTACTTGTCGAGGAGCGAAACCCCGTAGAAAAAGTGGCGGCAGTTGATAACCAGTGTCATAAAGCCCGTTGTGAGCAGCGATGCGCCGCTCGCCATAAAGTCGACTCCGGCGTATTGTCCGGAGCCGGCGAACATTGTGACGCTCATAAGAATCGCCCACCAAAAGCTGTAGCCCTTGCTTTGCAGCAAAACGCCGTAGCCTATCCCAAGCGCCAGATACCCCGCCATAATCGGCAGGCTGTCGTGAAAGGCGCGCCTAAATGTCTTTTTGGTCATATGCGTTGTCCTTTTCTCAGAATTTGAAATGCTGCGTAGTAAGAATTTTAAAGTGACTTTTTTTGTAGTCGATAATTCCGTCGCGCTTCAATGCGCTCAGCGAGCGCGAAAGCGAGGCGCGGTCGACCGCGAGATACTCGGCGAGCTCCTCGCGCGAAAAGCGGATGTTGAACTCGTAGGATCGCTCGTACTCGCTGCATATTTTTAGGAAGCGCATAATTTTGTCGCGGATGTTTTTCTGCGAAAGGCACACAAGGTGCTCCGAGAGCGTGATAAAGAGCTGCCTTTGCGAAGCCATAACGTTGACGAGGATCTTGTGCTGGATCATCGCCACGCGCTCGTCGGAAATCAGAAGAACGTCGGGATCCATTGTCATGATCTCGCTCTCGGTGTCGGCGACGATCTCAAAAAGCATATTGTAGTGCTCCATCATAAACTGCATCGTTCCGATGGTGCCGTGTCCCCGGATCGTGTTGATTATGGTCTTGTTGCCGTCGTAGTCGATGGTGTAGACCTTCGCGTCGCCCGAAAGGACAATTCCCATCTTGCGCCTGTGTCCTGCGTCGATCGAAATTTTCTGTCCCGGGTCAAGCTCGATCAGCTCGGGCTGTGCAAAGTCAAAAAAGGTTCTTATTTCGTCCTCGCTGAGCCCCGAAAAAATCAGGTGCGCGCGAAGCTCGTCCATTATTTCTCTGTTCAGTAAATTAGAATAGTTAGCCATTTTTTCTCCGATAATATGGTTTTGCCGATGCAGCGTGACGTTGCATCCAAGTCGCGGTCGCGTGCCGCAACGGTCGGTTCGCGGTCGCGTGCCGCGACGGTCAGTTTGAGGTCGCGTGCCGCAACGGTCAGCTCACGGTCGCGTGCCGCGACGGTCAGCTCGCGCAACTTGCAGTGGTGTGATTGGAAGGTTTCCGTTCCCGCGCTGTTTGATGCGCCGTTAGTCCGACATTTAGATTAAGTCGGTTTCTCCAAAGGCGCACCGAAAAATATGAAAAATTCCGAATTAAATTATAACACATAGTTTTGCAAATGCAACGGGTTTTGTTAAAAAATTAACTATTTCACGAAAAAAGCCGACCGAAAAATCCATTGTGTAATTGCACAAAACACGGAATTGAGATATGTACAAAGTGCATATTGGATAAAAAACGGGAATGTGTTAAAATAACTATATATGCGCTCATCGCATATGCCGATTCTATATTCGGAGATTCGGAGGATAATTATGAAATTGAAAGGTATTCACGTACCTCACCTGAAGCGCACCGCGCAGATGGCTCCAGTGCGGATTCCCGTCCCGAAAATCGTGACGATCCCGATGTCGATGCACATCGGCAGACCTGCAAAGCCTGTTGTGAAGCGCGGCGACGAGGTCAAGGTGGGACAGCTCATCGCGGAGGCGGACGGCTACATTTCCGCGCCGATCCACTCGGGCGTTTCGGGCAAGGTACAAAAGATTGACGAAATGATGACGGCTATGGGCTCAAAGGTGCCCTGTATCGTCATCGAAACAGACGGACTGCAGGAGGTAAGCGAAACCGTGCAGCCGCCCGACGTTCACGACACCCAGAGCTTTGTCGATGCGGTTCGGCACAGCGGCTCGGTAGGACTCGGCGGAGCGGGCTTCCCGACCTTCGTAAAGTTCAGCATCAACGGCGACCTCAGCGTTGTAAACGCGGTAGTGATCAACGCCGCTGAGTGCGAGCCCTACATAACCTCGGACACACGCACCCTCATCGACAGGGCAGAGGACGTTTTTGCGGGCATTGAGCTGCTTAAGAAGTATCTGCTCGTCAAGCGCTTTGTGATCGGTATCGAGGGCAACAAGCCCGAGGCTATAGAAAAGGCGCGCAAGTTCGCCGAGTCGACCGAGGGAGTGGAGGTTCAGGTGCTTCCGCCGATGTACCCTCAGGGCGGCGAAAAGGTGCTCGTGTACAACACGCTAGGAAGAATGATCCCTCAGGGCGGACTTCCGCTCGACGTGGGAGTGGTCGTGATCAATGTAACCACGCTCGCGTTCATCGCTAAATACATTGAAACGGGTATGCCGCTCGTCGAAAAGTGCCTCACTGTCGAGGGCTCGGCGGTCAACGAGCCGAAAAACGTTATCGCGCCCGTAGGCACCCCGATTTCCGACGTGCTCGAAGCCGCCGGCGGCTGCAAATGCGAGCCCGCAAAGGTGCTCTACGGCGGCCCGATGATGGGAATAGCCATCCCCGACCTCAGCGCGCCGATCCTCAAAAACACAAACGCGATCGTCGCTATGGACGAAAGGGAGGCGCGTCCTCCCAAAACCACGGCGTGCATCAACTGCGGAGCATGCCTTTCTCACTGTCCGCTGCGGCTCGACCCGCGCGAGATAGCGCGCGCTTACAAAAAGAACGAGCCCGAGGAGCTCAAGGCGCTGTGCGTCGACCTTTGTATGGAGTGCGGCTGCTGCTCCTACGTGTGTCCCGCCAAGCGTCACCTCGTGCAGACAAACAAGCTCGCCAAGGCGGTTCTCAGAAATTATAACGCGCAGCAAAAATCCGAGGGGGGAAAGAAATGAACAAACTGATTTCAAACGTGTCCCCGCATTTTCACGCTCCGCGCACCACGCGCTCGATTATGCTCGACGTGATAATCGCGCTTTCTCCCGCTATGATAGCCTCGGTGATCTTCTTCGGGCTGCGCAGCCTGCTGCTCATTGCCGACTGCGTCGCGGTGGCGATAATTTCGGAATGGGGCTTTGAAAAGCTCTGCAAAAAAGAAAACACCGTGTCCGACCTCTCGGCGGTAGTCACGGGTATTATCCTCGCGCTGAACCTGCCTGTGCAAATCCCTCTGTGGCAGGCTTCCCTGGGCAGCGTGATCGCGATCGTCGTGGTCAAGCAGCTCTTCGGCGGCATCGGTCAGAACTTTGCCAATCCAGCCGCGACCGCGCGAATCATCCTTCTCACCGCGTTTTCGGGAACGATGACGTCATGGGCGACGCCCAAGGCGTTCGATATGCTTCCCGACGCCACCACGGGCGCCACTCCGCTCAAGCTGATGACAAACGGCGAAACCGAGAATATGCCGTCCTATCTCGATATGTTCCTCGGCAATACCGGCGGCTGCATCGGCGAGACCTGCGCGCTGGGACTCATCCTCGGCGGAATCTATCTTATCGCACGCCGTGTGATCACCTGGCACACTCCCGCGGCATTCATCGGCACGGTGGCGCTTATGTCGTTCTTCTGCGGCAAGGACGTTTTGGCACAGGTGCTCTCGGGCGGACTTATGATAGCGGCGTTCTTTATGGCTACCGACTATTCCTCAACTCCGGCGACACGGCTCGGAAAAATAATATTCGGAGTCGGCTGCGGACTCATAACAATTCTGATCCGCTTCTGGGGCAACTTCCCCGAGGGCGTAAGCTTCTCGCTGCTGATTATGAATATTCTCACGCCATATATTGAAAAGCTCACGCGCGCTAAGCCGCTGGTAGGGGAGGTGGACGAGTGATGAAAGACATTGTAAAGCCGATCGCGGTGCTTGCCGCGATCTGTCTGGTAGTCACCGCACTGCTCGCCGCCGTAAATTCGCTGACCTCTCCGATCATCGCCGAGGCCAACGAAAAGGCTAAGTCCGAGGCAATGAAGGAGGTACTCTCCGAGGCCGACGGCTTTGACGAGCTGAAAATCGACCTTCCCGACGGCGTTACCGAGGCCTACAAGGCTTCAAACGGAGCGGGCTATGTGTTTATGATAAACGCCAAGGGCTACGGCGGAACGATCGAGTTCGTCTGCGGAATCCTTCCCGACGGCACCGTTGAAAAAACAAAGACACTCAACCACAGCGAAACGAGCGGAATCGGCTCGCGCGTGGTCGATAACAAGAGCGGCGAACGCCTGAAATTTGACGGCAAAACCGCCGATAACTACGAGGAAGTGGACTCGATCACGGGCGCCACTATCTCCTCAAAGGCTTTCAAAAAGGCTATGGGCAGCGCTTTTGAGGCGTACAGCAGAGCAAAGGAGGCGGAGTAAGTGAATAAGGTTCAAAATCTCACAAAGGGACTCATTAAGGAAAATCCCGTGCTCGTGCTCGTGCTCGGCACCTGTCCCACGCTCGCCACCTCCACAAGTGTTACCAACGCCCTGGGAATGGGCGCTGCGGCGACGATAGTTCTGCTCTGCTCCAATATCGTGATCTCCGCGCTGAGAAAGGCAATTCCCGACAAGGTGCGAATCCCATGCTACATCGTGCTTATTGCGGGCTTTGTAACGATGGTTCAGATGCTTGTAAAGGCATTTGCTCCCGCTCTGGATGAATCGCTCGGAATTTTCCTTCCGCTCATTGTGGTCAACTGCATTATCCTGGGCAGAGCCGAGATGTTCGCAAACAAAAACACCGTAGTCGACTCTGCGATCGACGCCGTAGGAATGGGCGCCGGCTTTACGCTTGCGCTGACTATGATGGCGACGATCCGCGAGGTGTTCGGAAACGGCACCTTCCTCGGCTTTGAGATACCTGTCCTGGTCGACAACAAAATCTCTATCCTCACAATGGCTCCGGGCGGCTTCTTTGTGTTCGGTATCCTCATTGCGATGGTCAATAAATTCGGTAAGCACAAGCCCAAAAAGAAGGAATTCGGCTGCGCCGGATGTCCTCAGGCGGCAGCCTGCGGCAGAGCCGGAATCGGCTGCGCCGAGCCCGGGAAAGCTGAGGTGAGCGCGAAATGACAAAATTTATCGTAATCCTGCTTTCGGCGGTATTCATCAATAACTATGTGCTCTCGCGCTTTTTGGGTATCTGCCCGTTCCTCGGCGTTTCCAAAAAGCTCGACTCCGCCACGGGAATGAGCCTTGCGGTAATCTTCGTAATGCTTATGGCTACCGCAGCCACCTGGCCTATCCAGTACTATCTGCTCAACCCGAATGATCTCGGCTATCTGCAGACGATCGTTTTCATTCTTGTTATCGCCGCGCTGGTTCAGCTCGTCGAAATAGTGCTCAAGCGCTACGTTCCCTCGCTGCACAAGTCGCTCGGCGTGTATCTGCCGCTCATCACCACCAACTGCGCGGTGCTCGGCGTTACGATCCTCAACATCGACGAGAATTACACCTTCCTCGAGGCGATGGTAAACTCGCTCGGAAGCGGACTCGGCTTCTTCCTCGCTATGGTGATGTTCTCGGGCGTCCGCTCCAAAATCGAGGGCGCCGACATTCCCGAGAGCTTCAAGGGACTGCCCGTAACGCTCATCGCGGCTTCGATCACATCGCTTTCCTTCCTCGGCTTCGGCGGAGTTGTGGAAAATATGTTCCCTGTATGACGGAGGTGCCACGATGAATGATATTCTTATTGCGGTAATCCCCGTTGTGATTATCGGTATTGTATGCGCCGCCGTTCTGGTTATCGCCTCAAAGCTGATGGCGGTCAAGGAGGACGAGCGCTTTCCGGCGGTGCGCGAGTGCCTGCCGGGAGCCAACTGCGGAGCCTGCGGCTTTGCCGGCTGCGACGGCTACGCCAAGGCGATGTGCGAAAATCCCGAAACCCCTACAAACCTCTGCACACCGGGTGCTGACGCGGTCGCCAAAAAGCTCAGCGAGGTCCTCGGAGTTGAGTTCGAGGATGTTGTGGAGCAGGTAGCCGTGGTCCACTGCGCCGGCAACTGCGAAAACACTCAGGACAAGGTGCTCTACAGCGGCATCGAAAGCTGCGCCGCGGCAAAGCTGCTATACGGCGGCAAGGGAAGCTGCACCTTCGGCTGTCTGGGACTCGGCGACTGCGCAAAGGCGTGTCCGCACGACGCGATCTTCATCAAAGACGGCGTGGCGAGCGTTTACACCTGCAACTGCATAGGCTGCGGACTCTGCGTCAAAACCTGTCCCAACCACATCATTTCGCTCGTGCCCGACGTAAAGAAGGTCGTCGTTACCTGCAGCAGCCGCGACAAGGGCGCGGTCACGCGCAAGGTCTGCAAAAACGGCTGCATAGGCTGCAAAAAGTGCGAAAAGGTCTGCCCGAGCGGCGCGATCAAGGTCACGGACAACGTGGCGGCGATCGACTACGACAAGTGCACCGACTGCGGCGCCTGCGCCGAAAACTGCACCACGCACTGCATTATGGTGACAGACCTCAGCGGCTGCCACCACTTCGAAGCGGAATGATCCGTTTATCCGATAAGCAGACGGCTTTTAAGGTCTGTTTTCTTTCAGGAATCAGTATAAGACATAGCAAAAGGTCGGCTCGTTTGATGAGCCGACCTTGTTTTTGTTTGTTATACGGGTTCACTCTTTTTGAGGCCGCGCGAGGAACAGCCTGGATTTTACGGTGCTTTAGCTGCAGCCGAATATTTGGGCGATCTCCTTCAACGACATCCCCTGATAATAGTAGAGCATAATCGTCTCGCGCTGCGAGTCGCTCAGGTGAAAAATTATCCTCTTGAGGCGGTCGCTGAGCTCCGTGCGTTTAAGATACGCCTCGGGGATAAACATATCGTTTTCCTCCGGCAGACTGTTCTCGTCGAGCGCGTCAATGTCCTCATCGGCGCGCGTGCTCCGAATCAGGCGGCAGCAGTTGTTTCATGCGATGACGAACAGCCAGACGTCAAATGCCGCCGCGTCTGCAAGCTGAGGGAGCTTTTGCCACGCGGTGATAAATGTGTTTTGCGCGGCGTCCTCTGCGTTATGGAAGTTTTTGAGGACGGACATACAGTAGGCGTAAACGTTCTTGTAGCACCCGCCTGTAAAGCTCCTCAAAGTAATTCATATCGCCTTGTCGGGAAAGCCTCACCGTTTTTTGAACCGTATTCGATGCCGGCATTGTAATTCCTCCTTGAATTGTTCCTTCATAGATATAGATACGGTAAAAACAGTTTGGGTTTGAAATTTTCGTAAATATTATTTGTTTTCGCTCAGCTTTATGACCGAGCCGGTTTCAATGTTAAACAGCGCAGGTTCATCATCCGAGCTGCCAAACAGTTCGTTTCCGCTCACGCATTCATACCAGAAGAACTTACCGGAAGGATTTAACTGTGTTTTGCCGCTTCCGTCATATTTGATGGAGTACAGCTCGCCGATGTCGGGGTTGTAGAAGTATACCGTGTCGCCCTCGGCGCAGAAATCGATTCTCTGACCGTCGCTAAAGTCGGAATGGCTGATACTCTTCATACTGCTGTCCAGGGTGTAGGCGGTGTCCGTTTTGATGTCGTAGCAGCAAAGAGAGTTGCGGTTAAGATAATAGCAGCGGTGGTTCGCAATAATGACCTTATTTCGGATATTGGCTTCGAAGAGCTTTTTGCATTCCTTTGTATCCAGATCCATTGAGCACACGGTCGTGGGAAAGGTGAGGGTTTCGGTCTCGCGGCCGTAGGTTTTTTCATAGTAGAGCATATTATCGTCAACCGACCGGAAGTACAGCGAGGATAAATTCTTGCGCATTTCTTCGGGAAGTGAAATGGTTTTGATTTGCTTTCCCGTTGTGAAGTCGATGATGTGGATATTCTCCTTGTCGGCGTAAAGCAGCAGATTCTTGCTGACAACGGCTCTTTTTGCGTTTTCCGAGCTGACGGTATAATGCGTGTTCAGGTTCGAGCCGTCCTTGTTCACGCTTCTCAGCCTTTTCTCAAGGCTGTTTTCGGTTTTCTCGAAAAAGAACAGCTTGCTGCCCGATGTTGAAATGATCGAGAGTGTATTTTCGCTTGAATAAATCTGATTCGCGGACGCTCCGTCCTCCTTTGGACGGCAGAATATTTTTTTGCCGTTCGTAAAATAGTAATTGTCTTCATCCGCATAAAAACGGCCGTTTGAAGTGTAGAGGTTGAGATTCGAAAAACTTTGCGAGTTGATCTTAGCGGTCTGATCCGCCTTGTTGATATTAACGATAATGATGATCGCGGCGGCGATGAGCGCCGCCGCAAGAGCGCCTGCGGCGATGATTATTACGGTTTTTTTCCGTTTCGGCTTTTTTTCGACCGAGCTGTACGGATTACTTTCGGGGTAACCTGTCATAATAAAACTCCTTGTTATTCGGCGTTCATTTCCTCAATGATCTCTGCGATCAGCTCGCGCTCGTCCATATGGTACTTCACGCCCTTGATCTCCTGATAGTCCTCGTGACCTTTTCCCGCGAGTACGATGATGTCGCCGTCCTCGGCGTTCGTCATACAATATCTGATGGCGTCCTTGCGGTTCGGCACAACTACATATTTTCCGTCGGTTTTGTGCAGACCTGTCTTGATGTCCTCGATGATGTCCATAACGTCCTCGAAGCGCGAGTTGTCCTCAGTGATGACCGACAGATCGCTCAGTCTGCCCGATGCCTCGCCCATTTCGTAGCGGCGAACCTTCGGGCGGTTTCCGCCGGCGCCGAACATAGTGATAAGGCGGTTTGGGTTGTACTTTCTCAGGGTGGTCAGCACGTTCTTCATCGAGAGCGCGTTGTGCGCGTAGTCGATGAGCAGGCTGTAGTTTCCGGGAACCTTGACGGGTTCAACTCTGCCCTTGACGTGGGCGACCTTGAGTCCCTCGATGATCGCCTCGTCGGGCACGTCGAAGAAGCTCACCGCGCTGATTGCCGCCAAGGCGTTGTATACGTTGAAAATTCCGGGAACGCCGACGTCGAGCGAGAGGTTCCTTGCGCCGCTGCAATCGAAGTGAACTCCGATAAATCCGCTGCCCGAAAGGAGTCGGTCGTTTCCGGCGCGCAGGTCGCAGTCCTCGGAGAAGCCGAAGGTGAACACCTTGCCGCCGAAATCCCCGGTGATTTCCTTGTATGCGGGATCGTCGGCGTTTGCGGCGGCGTTTTTGACCTGACGGAAAAGCAGGCTCTTGCAGTAGAGGTATTCCTCCATATCCTTGTGCTCCACGCCTCCGATGTGGTCGTGAGAAAAGTTCGTGAACACGCCGACGTCGAAGGTCACGCCTGCAAGACGGCTGTGCTTCAGTCCGATTGACGAGGCCTCGATCACCATTGCCCCGCAGCCTGCGTCGGCCATTGCGCGCATAGCCTTCTGTATTTCATAGCTCTCGGGAGTGGTGTTGTCGGTTTTGTAGGTGTTGCCGCCGTAGACTATGCCGAGCGTGCCGATCGTTCCCGTCTTGATCCCCGCGTGCTCAAAAATTTCGGCGATCATCGCTGTCGTGGTGGTTTTGCCCTTGGTGCCGGTGATAGCGATGGTTTTAAGCTCGCGCTCCGGATGGCGGAAGAGCTCAACGCTCATCAGCGCGAGCGCAAGCCGGGTGTCGTCCGTTTTGATCACGGCGACCTCAGCGGGCACTTCAAAGTCGAGCACGTCGCTGACAACAAGCGCGGAGGCTCCCTTTTCGACGGCGGACTGAGCAAATTTGTGTCCGTCGGAGGTGTATCCTTTAAGGCACACGAAAGCGGTGCCCCGAGCGGCCTTGCGCGAGTCGTACACGAGGTCTGAAATTTCGGGATCGCCGCCCTGAACGGTTGTGTATTTTACGTTTTTTAATAATTCGCTGAGTTTCATAAAATCGCTCCTTTTTCGCTTTCGCGTTTCATATATTATATTATAGCAACATTGAACGTGGAATACAATAATTAATGACCAAAACTTAATGCATATCGTGCAAATTTGTCGGCGTTGGATTTTTTCTTTTACGCAAAACAAACGCCGTTTACGTTTCCGGGCAGATGATCGGATTTTTCGGCGCAAGGGGAGCCTCAGGGTAAAACCGATATTTTTGTATACCTAATGCCACTCAAAATTCGCCCTTATGTTCGTTTTTCAGACAATTGGTGAAAATTAACTAAAATTTTCCGCACATTTTTTTCGCCCGCTCGAAAACCGCTCCGCCGAACGGTGTATATGGGGCATTTCTCTCAATTAATTCCGTCGCTATTGAGCAAAGCCAACAAAGGGGTATTCGTTAACCTGCACAAAAAACAGCAGTTGCAATTGTAGGACTATCCAAATTATCAAAAAAATCGGGTAAATTTACACAAAACTTTAACCCGAAATTAACAAGTTAGATAAAAAGTACAAAAGTGGTTGAAATTTGAACCGTTTTTTGATATTATTTAGTTAGTGGAACAGAAAGTGTATTGTGCAATTTGCTCCATTAGAATATTTTAAAGAAAGAAGGAACTTCCAATGAAAAAAATTCTTGCCATCCTTTTGGCAGGTCTGGTTACCGCTACTGCGTTTGCAGGCTGCGGCAGTTCAGATTCATCAAGCAGCTCGGCGAGCGGCGGCTCAGGCAGTGCGACGTCCGGCGGCGGCGGATCCGACGAAAAAGAATACGACCTGATGGATCCCTCATGGCCCGAGGCTAAATTCGGCGATGAGAAGGACGTAACTCTTAAGGTATGGGCTCCCGACGCAGCGGTTGACCTTACCAAGAAGCAGGTAGCGGCATTCAAAGAGCACTACAGCGATTCAGGCGTTAACTTCAACATCGAAGTTGTTCCTCAGGGCGAAAACGAGGCTGCAACTCAGATCGTTACCGATAAGGAAGCGGCTGCTGACGTATTCGGTTTCCCGAGCGACCAGATGACAAACCTTATGTCCTCTCAGGTTCTTACAAAGGTTAACCCCAAGTTTGCTTACAGCATCAAGAAGTATTGCGCAGAGAACCCCGTTAACGCTGCCACAAAGACAGTTGACGGCGAAGAGAACCTCTACGCGTTCCCCGAAACCAACGATAACGGCTACTATCTCGTTTATGACAAGAGCATAGTTAAGGATCCCACAAAGCTCGAGAGCATTCTCGCAGATTGTAGGGCAGCAGGCAGAACCTTCGTTATGGACTCCGGCAACGGTTTCTATAGCTGCGTATTTATGTTCACCGGCGGCGCTATCATCGACGGTCTCGATAACGGCACCCAGAAGTTCAAGGATTACAAAGAAGAAGACGTTGTTAAGACACTCATGGCTTTCGCTAAGCTCATGAAGACCTACAAGGGCACATTCGAGAGCAACGACGTTGCAAGCATCTCCACAGGCTTCACCAACAAGAAGGTTGGCGCAGGCATCGACGGCGCTTGGGACACCGCTGCTAACAAGAAGGCTCTCGGCAACAACCTCGGCGCTGCTAAGCTCCCCACCATTAAGGTTGGCGACGAAGACAAGCAGATGGTTGGTCTGTTCGGTTACAAGTACATCGGTATCAACTCCGCTACAAAGTATCCTCGTACCGCTACAATCCTTGCTTACTATCTCGCAGGTAAGGAATGCCAGCTCCAGAGAGCTAAGGACCTCGGTTGGGGCCCCGCTAACACAGAGGCAATGGACGAAGTTGCTGACGATCCCGTACTCGCAGCTCTGAAAGAGCAGTCCAAGCCCGAGAACTCCGTTCCTCAGGTTGACATCGCTACTACATTCTGGTCCGCTTGCGGCACCCTCGGCAGCGATATGTACAAGGACAGCTGGAATCCCGATGACGAGAAGGCTACCAAAGAACTGTTCAATAAGGTAATGGGCAACATCCTCGATAAGTAATTCGGATCAGCTTTTTTAACAATTAATAATTCTAAAACGGGGCGCCCCTCGGCGGGGCGTCCCGAATGAAACCTTATTTACGTTTTCTATACACCAAACGAATAATGTTTTTTATTATATGGGAAACGTAAAAAGCATTATTAGTTTGGTGTTATATAATAAGAGAGATCACAGACTTTTTAAAGGAGAGCTTATATGACTTACGTTGAATATAAACAGCTCAGCCCGATGCAAAAATTTGCCTATAACTTTAAGAAGTTCTTTAAAAACTTACCCGGCGCAGTCGCCCGTTTCTTCAAGGGCATTGGGCTGGCAATTGTTCACTTCTTTGTCGGTATAGGCAAAGGCTTTGTTAACTACGGCGTCACCTTTGTAAAGGGTGACTGGGCAACAAAAATTTCATATGTAATTTTCGGCTTTGGTGATTTCCAGAAGGGCAAGTATTACAAGGGTATCCTTTACTGCGCAGTTGAAGTTATCTATATCCTGTATATGGTACTCTTCGGCGGAGCGCAGATCAGCTTGTTCCCGACACTCGGTTACCTTAAGCAGATACAGACATTTGATGATGACGGCTTCCCGGTTGTAAAAGAAGGCCACAACTCGATGCAGATCCTTCTGTACTCGACTCTGACCATCGTTATTACCGTTGTTGTATTTGCTGTCTACATCTCCAACATCAAGGACGCTTACCGTCATCAGGTTATGAAGAAGAACGGCGAAAAGCCCACTTCCTTCATTACCGATGTCAAAGAGTTCCTGGACGGAAAGTATCACATCACTCTGCTTTCCTTCCCGATCTTAATGATTACAATCTTTAACATCCTGCCGCTTATCTTTATGATATTGATAGCGTTTACCAACTACGACGGATACGAACACAGTACGCTGTTCGACTGGGTAGGCTTTGCCAAGTTCGGCGACCTGCTGAACGTAATCGATAACGCCAAGAAGGCGCGCACCTTTATGGGCATCGCCGGATGGACGCTTATCTGGGCGGTTGCGGCTACATTCTCCAACTACATTCTCGGACTTATCGTTGCTCTTATGATCAACAAGAAGGGCATCAAGTTCAAGAGCGTATTCAGAACAATGTTCGTAATCACAATCGCTGTTCCCCAGTTCGTATCCCTCCTTCTCATGAGCCAGATCCTTCACGAGCAGGGTGCGTTTAATATCCTGTTGGGACACATTACGGGAACAAACCCGAAAATGCACTTCCTCGACGGTGAACCATGGGTAGCAAAGCTGACGGTAATCATAGTAAACTGCTGGGTAGGTATTCCTTACACGATCCTTTCGATGTCAGGTATTCTTATGAACATCCCCGAGGATCTCTACGAATCCGCGCGTATCGACGGTGCGTCACCCTATAAGACGTTCACCAAGATCACGCTGCCCTATATGATCTTCGTTACCACACCTCAGCTCATTACTCAGTTCGTAGGTAATATCAACAACTTCAACGTTATCTTCCTGTTGACAGGCGGTAAACCCGTTAACGCGGATTACCACAACGCAGGTCACACGGATATCCTCGTAACGTGGCTGTATAACTTGTCAATGGGCGAAAGCAAAGACTACGGCTTGGCTTCGGCGATAGGTATCTTGGTATTTGTCATCTGCGCAACGCTGTCACTTATCATCTACAACAATTCTAAGTCTATGAAGGATGAGGAGGCGTTCTCATGATTGATTTTATTAAAGGTTATAAATTCAGGAGAAATCTCGCTAACGGCATCATTTACTTCATCCTCGGCGTTATGTGTATCATCTGGATACTTCCCTTCCTGTATCTGGTACTGCACTCGTTAAGACTTGACGGCGCTGTAATGGGTAATGACGCGATTCTCCCCAAGCAGTTGACTTTCCGCAACTACGTTTATCTTTTCTCAGGTCAGTCCGGCAATGAAAATGTCCAGGCTACCCTGAACTTCCCCCGCTGGTTTCTTAACACACTTATCGTTGCCGCTTGCAGCTGCGTAATCTCAACCCTCTCTGTTTTGATGGTTAGTTACACATTCAGCCGTCTGCGTTTCGGCATTCGTAAAACATTGATGAACATCGCCATGATCCTCGGTATGTTCCCCGGATTTATGACAATGATCGCTATGTACTACCTGCTCAAGTTTATGGGTCTTCAGGGACAGCTTGTCGCCCTTGTACTATGTTACAGCTGCGGCGCAGGTCTGGGCTTCCAGATTTCAAAGGGCTTCTTCGACACCATTCCCAGAGCATTGGATGAGGCCGCCACGATCGACGGCGCAACCAGGAACCAGATTTTCTGGAAAATTATCCTTCCGATGTCAAAGCCAATCGTTGTTTACACCGTATTGACCTCCTTCATCGGACCTTGGACAGACTTCATTCTTGCTAAGATTATCATGGCGGATAAACTTGACAACTACACCGTTGCTATCGGTCTTTGGAAGATGCTCGATATCAACTTCAAAGCAACCTACTACCAGCAGTTCCTTGCCGGTTCCGTTGTTGTAGCTGTTCCGATTACCCTGGTATTCCTCAAGATGCAGAAGTACTATGTCGAAGGCGTAACCGCCGGCGGCGTAAAGGGATAATCATCCTAAAAAAGTTCACAAGCTCAACGGGGCGGCAGTCGACGGCTGCCGCCCCTATTTTAAAGCTGCATATTACGGTAAAATTATGAGAAAAATAATTTCAGTTTTAATTTCGGCGGCACTTTTTACAGGCTGCCTGTTTTCGGGCTGCGGCACAAACTCGAGTTCCAAGAGCTCGGAATCAGCATCGGATACGGAAATAACTACCGAGAAAACAACCGAAGCTGAAACCGAACAGCCGATAACAGTTCCGGATAAGCCGACGGCTCAGATTTCCGAAAACGTCAAGGCAGTCGCCTCAACCGACAAATACCGAAACTATTATCAGATATTTACTCAATCGTACTGCGATTCCAACAACGACGGCGTAGGCGATTTCAAGGGAATAATCTCACAGCTCGATTACATCAACGACGGCAATCCCGAGGGCGGAAACGATCTCGGAGCCGACGGACTGTGGCTCACCCCGATAAATCCCTCCGAGTCCTATCACAAATACAGCGTGGAGGACTACTACAATGTCGACAAGGATTTCGGTACGCTGGATGATTTTGACCAACTGATCAGCGAATGTCACAAGCGAGGCATAAACATAATAATCGACCTTGTGCTCAATCACATTTCCTACAAGAATCCGCTCTTCCTTAACGCCTGCGAGGAGGTCAAAAAGGGTAAGCTCGACGGCGACGCCCGTTATTTCGAGTTCCACGAGAAAGGCTACTATTCCTCCGACGTAAATGTCGTCGAGGTAGGCAACTACGTTTGCGAGGCGAATTTCTCGCCCACAATGCCCGAGTGGAACCTCACCTCAAAGCAGACGCGCGAGGAATTTACAAAAATCGCCAAGTTCTGGCTTGACCGCGGAGTAGACGGCTTCAGGCTTGACGCGGTAAAGTATTTCAACAACAAGCACACCGACGGAAAAGAGTTCCTGAAGTGGTTTGTGGAAACCTGCCGCGGAATCAACGGCAACGCCTATATCGTAGGCGAGGACTGGGATTCCGACTCCGAGATCAAGGGCTTCTATGAAAGCAGCATCGACAGCCTGTTTGCCTTCCGCTTTGCCACCGCCTCCGGTGAGATCGTCCAGTCAATGGGCACCAACGACGGCAGCGGACTTGCGACAAAATTCGCCAACTACGAAAAGAAAATGTCGGCGGTAAATCCCGACTATATCAACGCGATGTTCCTCTCCAACCACGATCAGGTGCGAATAGCGAACTCGCTTGAAGGCAACGGGATCGAGGCGGAAAAGCTCGCCGCTAATATCTATCTTCTCAACCCGGGCAATTCCTTTACCTACTACGGAGAGGAAATCGGAATGAAGGCGGAAAAATCCGACGCGGACGAGTGGTACCGTATGCCGATGGTATTCGACAGCGACAACCCGCAGAAAATAAGGGTAAACAACAAGTCGGCGTACATTTCTCCGACAGGCGGCGGAGTGAAACAGCAGCTCGCGGACAAGGATTCCCTGCTCAATCATTACCGCAGCGTTATCAATTATAAGCTGAAATATCCCGCGATCTCCCGCGGAAGAATAACGGGCGCGCAGGATTTCAACGATAAAAAGATCTGCGCTTACGTCATTGAGTATCAGGGCAAGAAGCTGCTCGTTATCCACAACTTCGACAAGGATAAAGCAAAGCTGCTTGATGTCGAAAGTGACGTTCTGGCTAACGCGGGACTTTCCGTGGCGTTCACGGGAAAACCCGATGATATCGTGATGTTCGAAAATGGTCAATTATATATTCCGCCCTATTCATCGGTTGTTCTTGAATCAACCAAATAAAAAATTCGACAGCACACAACGGCGCACCCGAGCGAATATCCAAAACATCAATTTTGTCGAACTTTTCGCGAAAAATTGATAAATGTTACATAAAAATACCTTGACACCGCTTGGTATTTATGGTATCATCATCAATAGAGGGATTACGCTTTTGCGGCAATTCAAATGTATAATTATGAGGTGTGTTATGGACATTAGAATTTTAACTGACAGATATAGTACTCCGATGTATATAAAAATTATCGGAACACTTCTTTTTCCCGCGCTTCTCATTCTGATGCTTGCTATGCCCGTATTTGAATTGATTCCGTTGGAAACCTACGGAAACATTTTCAACCACAACGGCGTTGCTACAGGCAGCTATGAATCTGACAAGTATTCTATTTTCAGCATGCTGAAGATTGACT
>ONIJ01000062.1 GCA_900317875.1 uncultured Eubacteriales bacterium | reverse complement strand
GCTTTTCGGGGCGAATATCTTTTTTATTCGCATAGGATGGTGCGCCATCAGGGACTCGAACCCCGGACCAACCGGTTATGAGCCGGTAGCTCTGACCAACTGAGCTAATGGCGCTTATCTCGACCTTTCTATTATAGCAGAAGATTTTTTATGTGTCAATATGGGAAAAGTTTTGAATTTTTGTGTTTTTTCGCAATTCATCAGTTGCACATCCTGTGTCATTTTGCTATACTGTTAAAGAACGCTATTTTTTTGGAAGTGAGGTAATTAACAATGGCAGAAATCAAACCGTTCCGCGGTATGCGTTTTGATGTTGAGAAAGCGGGCGAGCTGGTTGAGCTCTGTTGTCCGCCCTATGATATTATCAGCGAGGAGCAGAGAAAGCAGTATATCGCTCAGAATCAATACAATGTGATCCGTCTGGAGCTGCCCAAGGAGGGCGACGACGTTTACGCGCGCGCCGGAGAGGTTCTCGATATGTGGCGCGACAAGGGCATTCTTATTCACGAGGATAAGCCTGCTATCTATATTTACGAAATGGAGTTCAACGCCTACAACAAGCGCGACTGCGTAAAGGGGATCATCGCGCGCGTTAAGGTTGAGGAGTTTTCAAAGGGCGTTATCCTGCCTCACGAGTTCACCCTGTCAAAGGCAAAGGCAGACCGCTTTAATCTGATGAAGGCAACAAACTGCAATTTCAGCCAGATCTACGCTCTTTATATGGACAGCGAGCACACCACGCTCAGGACTATTGACGCCGAGTCGGAAGCTGACGCGGCCTATCAGTTCACCGACGACGATAACATCACTCACCGTCTTTGGATCGTAACCGACAAGGCAGTAATTGACAAGCTCGTTTCCGACTTTGCGGACAGAAAGCTCTACATCGCCGACGGTCACCACCGCTACGAAACTGCCCTCAACTACCGCAACTACTGCCGCGAGCAGGGCATTTCAAAGGAAGGCGACGCTCAGGATTATCAGATGATGTATCTCGTCGATATGGAGCATCCGGGCCTTGTAGTTTTCCCGACTCACCGTTTGGTGCGCGACCTTGATAACTTTGACAAGAATAATGTTCTCGCGGGCTGCGAAGAATATTTTGAGATAAAGAAGTACAACAGCGTCGGAAATATGTACTCGATTCTCACCGAGCAGTATAAGCTCGGCAAAAAGGCGTTTTCGTTCTACTGCGGCAAGGGCGAGTGGTATCTGCTCACTCTTAAGGATCTGAGCGTAATGAGCGAGGTTCTTCCGGATGTGAGCGAGGCCTCTCAGCAGCTCGACGTCAGCGTTCTGCACAGCCTGATTCTCGAAAAGACAATGGGAATCGACAAGGAAAATATGGCTAACCAAATCAACCTCACCTATACAAAGTTCTTTGAAGAAGCTATTGTGGGAGTTGACAAGGGCGAGTTCCAGTGCTCCTTCATTCTCAACCCCACAAGAGTGACCGAAATACGCGATGTAGCGGCGGCAGGTGAGAAAATGCCTCAGAAGTCCACCTATTTCTACCCCAAGATGATCACGGGTATGGTAATGAACGACATCGGAGTTGACTAATGAAAATATTTACCGTTTTCACGGGCGGCACAATAAGCTGCTCAAGCTCGGGCGGAGTGCTGTCGCCCGATGACAAAAACGGATACAGACTGCTCGATATGGCTTGTCGGGCAGGCGCAGAGGCTGAGTTCGTAACGGCTCAACCTTATACTGTTCTCAGCGAAAACCTCTGCGCCGACAATCTTAAAGCGCTT
Organism: uncultured Eubacteriales bacterium; assembly: GCA_900317875.1. GTDB lineage: Bacteria > Bacillota > Clostridia > Oscillospirales > Acutalibacteraceae > Ruminococcoides. The sequence continues at coordinate 4,290 of ONIJ01000062.1, read as the reverse complement.
CGCGGCTGCGTAGAGGGCGCTTTGGCTCAGGGCTTTGACAAAATCATCGTCACTCACGGGACCGACACTCTCCAATACACGGCGGCGTATCTTGACTTCGTGCTCGGCACGCGGGATTTGACGCTCGCGCTCGTGTCGGCAAATTATCCGCTGTCAGACAGCCGTTCCAACGGGCTCGATAATTTCATCGCCGCGGTTCGGCTTATGGAGTCGGGCGAGAGGGGAGTTTTTGTCGCTTATAAAAACACCGGTGACGGCTATACAGCCGTACACAGAGGCAGAGAGGTTATGCCTCACGCGCCGTACAGCGACAGCGTTTTCAGTCTCGGCGAGTCGTTCGGCTTTGTCAAGGGCGATTCTTTTGAGAGAAATCCAGGGCACAACGGCGGCGACGGACAGGATTTTTCCGATTGCGAGCTCAACGGCAGCGTGCTTTGGCTCAGAGCATATGTGGGAATGTCTTTCCCAAAGCTCACTCAGAATATCAAGGCTGTGCTGCTGGAGAGCTACCATTCCGGCACCCTGCCGACATCGCTTTCCGGGCTGAAAAATTTCTGCGAAAACGCAAAGGAGCTAGGCATACCCGTATACCTCACGGGAAATCAGGACGGCTTCGGCTACGAGAGCAAAATCGAGTTTGATGCGCTGGGAATTAAGTCGTTGGAAATGATGTCGCCGATAGCGGCGTATATAAAGCTATGGCTACTTGATTCATAATTTGCATAGTCTTTTATTGCATAACAAAAGGTCGGGTTTGATCCGACCTTTTTTGATTGAATAATATAAAATAAAATGCTGCCGCCCGTTAAAGGATCATTCAGGCAGCTCGACCTCTGTTGACAGAAGAGGCGAGTTTTTTCCCGCGCCGAAGCGGATCCGTTTGATTCGGTTATCGCTGACGATCCATACGTCCATAAGTTGTTCTTCAATTGTTCCGGAAACCCTGGATTTTGATTTATTGTATTCCCATGAGGCGATTTGACCATCCTTGCCAAAGCAAGGGTAATAATAGGTTGACTCGCTTTTGCCGCCAAATCGCGACGCCGAGGCGGTGTAGGCGATTGCATAGGAAGTGTCTCCGCGCAAATAGTTGCCGTTTCCGTCCGGTATCAAAGTAGAGGTGTTCAGTCTGTCACAATGGCAGTGACCGCTCAAAATCAGCTTTGCCTTGCTCGTCCAGTCCGCGAAGCTCTTTTTTTTGATAAAGGCTCTGTTTTTCGGAGAGGAGCAGTATATTCCCGAAATTCCGTAAACGTCCCCGCCGATAGGCTCGGAGCTTTTGATCGCCGCGGTCAGAACTCCGTTTTCGTTATGCTCAAGACGGCAGGATTGCAGCAGTTTTTTTGGTTGTGAATGTTTTTTTGCCGTTAATCGCATTAAACAAATCGTTAATCGCAATCAGGTTGCCTTTTGCCAGATTTTGGCTGCTGATGACATCTTCGGGATTGGTGTTGCGAAACCGCTTCGCCATTCCGAACTGATACTCGTAATCGAGCGGAGAGTGTGAGAATACAATAAAGCTCCAGCCGTCCTTTACGTCGTTTGTCAGCACCTCGTTGAGAAGCCAGTTAAATAATACCTCGTTGCTCCAGGTTTTGTATTCCTCGCCGTATCTGCCCTGCCCGGCAGAAAGCGTTCCGGTATCGATATTGATGACGCGGGTTTTCTTTGTCGGAATGTCAAAATAGTAGTTGGTCGGGTAGTCGGCGCATTGCACGGCGTTTGGCATATATGGTGATATGACTTGGTTGTATTCGCTTACGGTCATTTTTTTGTCGCCGCTCTGAGAACTGTCGTGGTCGCCCTTTGAGTTGAGCAGCGGAGCCTTGCTGCCGGCAAAAATCTCATTCACCTCGGTTATGCGCTTCACGGATTCATCGTAGGTGTTGTATGTGAGCAGATCACCGCCCTGAATAACGAAGTCCAAAGAGGAAACATCAGCCAGCCGGCGCATAGATCTTACCGCGTTGATCTTCTGGGTGTAGGATGCCTCGGTGTCGTTTTCCGCGAAATGAAGGTCGGTGAACACGCCGAAGACCACATCATCACTTCCTGCGGAAGCCGAAATTTGTCTTTTTACAGATTCAATCTCCCTCAGACAGTAGTCGGGAAGGCGGTTTTCATCAAGTTCTTTTCCGATTTCGGAACCGGTGTAACCTGAAAGATAACGCTGGATACACGTTACATCACGGATATTTGTTTTGCCGTCAAGGTTGACGTCGGCGATCGTCAGCTGATTCGCCGAGAGTTCGGAGTTCTCCGCAAGATATATCTGAAGCTCGGTTGCGTCCTGAATATCTATCTTGCTGTTCAAATCGACGTCGCCGATAATTCCGTTTGAGTTTTTCGCTTCCTCAGCGCCTGCGCGCCTCATCGAAGCAATTCCCGCACCGCAAACGACGGCAAGAAACAGCGCTGTGATTTTTGTTGCTAATGTTTTCAAGTCCCTTTTCTCCGATAAATTGAGATTTGCGCAGCTGTCATATTGCTGCGCATCGTGCAGAATGATTTTGCCTGCAAATGAATCAGGCCGGGGATAACCCCCGACCTGTTATTTTTTTCAGTCGGCAGACAGACGCGAATCCTTAGCAGATTGTTTGGAAACGTCACGTTTCCCGCGCTCTATGACGGTTAGTCCGACGTTTCCGTTAAGCCGATTTTGCCAAAGGCGGATTGCCGCCGGCGGCTCACTGGTAGTCGAATACGTTTGCCCAGCTCAGGAGAAGCTCGCGTTCCTCGGGATTGCCCTTTACGGACTGGGAAGCTGCAACAATAGGCATCCAGTTGTTGATGTACTGGCGTGCGGTGTCGCTCTTGAAGCAATAGAGCTTGATATACTTCTCAGCCAGATCCTTCTGACCGTTCAGCATAAAGAGCAGATATGTTCTTGCGGCGTCTGCGGCACCGTTGCCCTGAGTGGCGTGCGACCAGTCGAGAACATAGGGAACACCCTCGGGAGTGATGATCACGTTTGAGGGATTGAAGTCGCCGTGGCATACCTTGCTGTGCTTTTTCATACTCGCAAGGCGGGTGTGAAGCTCATAGCGCGTTGTGGCGTCAAGGTCAGCCTGACTGATCTTATCCTGCATTTTGTCCTTGATGCGCTTGAGCAGAGGACATTTTTTGCTCAGGATCTTGAGCTGCACGTCAACAAAGAGGTTCATATACTCGTCGATCTTGTCGGGATTCTCGTCCATAAGCTCCTTAAGAGTCTTGCCTTCGATATAGTCGGAGATAATCGCCCACTTGCCGTCGATTTTGGTGACTTCCTCAATCTTGGGAATGTTGAGTCCGGTTTCCTCAACGCGCGCCTGATTGAGTGCTTCGTTGAGAACGTCGGACTTGGGGAAGGATTCGTCGAAAACCTTAGCCACCAAATTGCCGTCGCGGTATATTTTTTTGTGTTTTCTTTCAGCTATTACATTGTCGAGTTTCATCAAGAAGCTCCTTTCCGTATAATCTTTGCGCAGGGACACACACTGCCCCAATGTATATATTATACAATAATTAGCGATTTTCGTATAGTAGTAATCTTGCATAAAAGCCAAAAAAATCTTTGTGCATTATGATAGTGTGTTTCAATTGACTGTGTGAAAAAAAAGATGATATAATACTATCGGAAGCAAGGAGGAATGATAATGCTTACAAAAAGAAAATTCACTCTCGGAATCGGTTTGCTGGCGCTGGTGCCGTCAGTATGTATGCTGGTTAAATTCTGCAAATTGTTTATAAACATCCTCGACGAAATGAACGGAATGTATGTCGAGCACGGCGACAGCCGTCTTTCAAAGAGTTACTTAGACATCTTTTACACGCCGTTTGCACTGTCGTTCCTGCTTCTAATTATTTCTCTAATGATATATGAGATTACTATGATCGTTTTCGCGGCGTTCAACATAAAATCAAATGAGCTTCGCCTGAGAATTCCTCTGATGATTTTATGTATATTCTTGCTTGCTCTTTCCGCGTTTTCTTTGCTGATATTTATAGCGGAGAAAGTTATGCCGGTCAGTGTCGTTTTAATGCTGTTGATTGTTTTGTTTCGGCTTGCGCTGTTGATTATGATCATTATGTATAAATCTCGTTTCATTAACAGAAGCAGAACTGATGACAAAAAGGAATAAGCACAAAAAATTACGCCCCGTGGATTTCACGGGGCGTTGTTGTATGGATCAAACCGCGTTTTTGTTGTTGCCGTAGTAAGCGTTGAGATACATCTGCTTGATTTCGCTCATCAGCGGATAGCGCGGATTTGCGCCTGTGCACTGATCGTCGAACGCCTGCTCGGTC